>JAEEML010000071.1 GCA_016283195.1 Deltaproteobacteria bacterium
GGCTCCTGAAGAGGGACTTGAACCCCCGACCTAGTGATTAACAGTCACCCGCTCTACCGACTGAGCTATTCAGGATAACTCGGTATATCGGCTTAAAAAAAAATGGCTCCTGAAGAGGGACTTGAACCCCCGACCTAGTGATTAACAGTCACCCGCTCTACCGACTGAGCTATTCAGGAGCAGCCGATATGGCAAGCCTTTTATATAGCTTTTGAAATATTGTCAAGAAAAAAATTTCATTGTATAAGACGAAAGTCACGGGTGAGTTTACCCAAGTAAGGAATTGCAAAGATGGAATGTGAAATTGCCGCTCGTTCTGATGTTGGTAGAGTTAGAAAAAATAACGAAGATGCCTTTTTATCGCGCCCGGAACTGGGGTTGTTTGTGGTTTGCGACGGCATGGGCGGCCATGCTGCCGGTGAAGTTGCCTCCAATAAGACCTGTGAAGTAATCGGTAATGAAATGGCAAAGCATGAAAAGCTGCGCCAACATTTTATTGAAACAGGCTCTGCCGAAGATGGCCATGAATTGCAAAAAGCCATGGAACAAGCCATTCAACTGGCCAGCAAAACCGTCTTTAAAATGGCCGAACGCAATCCGGAGCAACAAGGCATGGGCACAACTTGCAGTGCCCTGATGATTGCCGGCAACAAAGCCATTTACGGCCATGTCGGTGATAGCCGCATTTTTATGTTCCGCGACGGCCAGATTCACCAAATTTCCGAAGACCACACTTATGTCAATGAGCTGGTAAAACGGGGCATCATCACCAAGGAAGAGGCTGTAAATCACCCGCAAGGCAATGTTCTCGCGCGGGCCGTCGGCGTACAGCCCTCGGTGGTGGTTGATACTTTGGTGTTTGATATCGGCAATGGCGATTATTTTCTCCTCTGCAGTGATGGCTTGCATAACTATTACAAAGATATAAATGAGCTTACCGGCCTTGTGAACGAAAATCTCGAGCCGGCACTGAACAATATAATCGACACCGCCTTAAACCGCGGGGGCCACGACAACTGCACCGGTATTCTCCTGCATCTTAAAGCCCCGGAAAAAACCGGCTTTATCAATGTGTCAAAGCGCCTCTCAATTTTAAAGAACATTCCGCTCTTTAATCACCTTAACTATGGTGAATTATTAAAAGTTCTCGGAACAACACAAATGCGTCAGGTGGAGGCCGGCACCGATGTCATCATCGAAGGCACCCAGGGAACCGAGCTTTTTGTGCTCCTCTCCGGCGAAGTAGATGTTATTGTCGGCGGGCAGACTGTCGGCCACTTAACCGCCGGTAATCACTTCGGCGAAATGGCCCTTATTGATAAAGCTCCGCGTTCCGCCACCATCAGGACAACCGTTAAAAGCAATATTTTAGCCATGAAACGGCGCGACTTCTTTATGCTCATCCATGACGAACCGGCCATTGCCACCAAACTTTTGTGGAGCTTTGTCCAAGTTCTCTCCGGACGTTTGCGCACCACAAACAAAGAGTTGCAGCAAACTAAAAATCAACTTGTAGTAATGGACGAGCTGGATGTGCTCTTTGAAGATGAGGAATAAGCGCAATGAGCCCAAGCTCAATGAATGATTCTAAAACTATAGTAACTTCTTCGGATGTGGGGCGCCCGGCTCGCTTTAAGCAGGCCGAAGCCTGTTTGGTGGAAATATACGGCCAGGATCTCGGCAAAAGATTTACTTTTGCCAGCAATACCATCGTCATAGGGCGCGATGAATCGTGTGATATTGTTTTGGCTCAGGATAATGTCTCGCGCTATCATGCCAAGCTCATTCTTTTTCACGATGACACAGTTGAGGTTGAAGACCTAAAATCAACCAACGGCACATTTGTTAATGATGAAGATCTTTTAGTCCCAAAAACTTTGCAAAATGGCGATCTTATCCGCGTTGGTTCCACTATTTTCAAGTATATCAGCGGCTCAAATATCGAAGCCGGCTACTATGAAGAAATCTACCGCATGACCATCATCGACGGACTCACCGGCATTTATAACAAGCGCTATTTTATGGAATCGCTAACCAAAGAAATCGGGCGCTCGCAACGTTATGAACGGCCTCTGGCTCTCATCATGATGGATATAGACCACTTTAAAAAGGTCAATGACAACTTTGGCCATATAGCCGGTGATTTTGTCCTGCGCAATATGTGCCAAACCATCAATAAATTTGTGCGCCAGGAAGAGGTTTTCGCCCGCTATGGCGGCGAAGAATTTGCCATTATGCTACCGGAGCGCACCATTGAAAAAGCGGCGATTTTTGCCGAAAAAGTGCGCAAGCAAGTAGAAGCGGCAAAATTTACTTTTGAAGGCCAGGAACTTCCGGTCACCATTTCCATCGGCGTAGCCCAGCTAAAAGATGAAAAAACACCGGAAGATTTTATCGCCGCCGCCGACAGCTTTTTGTATCAAGCTAAAAACAACGGGCGCAACCAAGTACAACACGCCTGAACTTATTTTCGATGAATATTCACGAGAGCCACAAAAATACCGGCGAGGAAGAGGCTAAAAACACCTGCTCGCCGCAAATTATCCGGGCGGCTTTTCATCCTAGGCACCGTTTTGAGCTTTTATCGGCTACTGCCCTTAGCAGCCTAACCGGCGATTGTGGTGATGAAACAAATATCTATTTGAAAATAGAGGATAATATTATTACTGACGCCTCTTTTACCACCAGCGGTTGCTTTGGCCAGGTGGCGGCGGCGGAAATGGCTGTGAATATGGCCATTGGCAAAAGTGTGGCCGAGGCTTTTGCCATCAGCGCCGAAGAAATAGATGAAGAACTTGGGCACTTACCGCCGGAATTATACCATTGCTGCGAAGATTCGGCCACCCTGCTCTCCCTGGCTCTCCGCGACTATTTGAGCCAAAAAAGTGCCCCCTGGAAACGCATTTACGGCTAGCAATCTAAGTTAACAGGCGGTAAATCACGGTTCAAATGCCGGAGCACCATCGGAAGGCGGACAAACCCATTTAATATCCAGGTTTATTTGCAAAACAAAAAAAGCCAGCCAGTTATCAATATTCTGCCGCTGTTGCCGCGCTCTGTCGTTTTGAGTAACTAGGTATTCTTCTGTTACGCGCTGCAAATTAACCAAGCCGCTGACTGCCGTTTTCATGCGGTCGTGGAGCCACTTTTGCTGCGAAGTAGCCGGCATGGCGCTGTAAATAGAGCGCTTAAGTTCCAAAAGCACCGGGGTGAGCGGAGTAATTTTTTTACGCCCATATTGGCGGGTTTCACGGCTACGCTCTTCATGGCTCATGCGTTTCATAGAATTTGTTCTTATCCACACATCAACTAACATGCCGGTTTCATTAGACATATTGCGTAAATCTATATAAAAAAGCTCCATTTGCCGGCAAAAACTGTGGCCGATTTGATACTCGCGATAGCGGGTAAACTCCTGAAATTCACGCTCATAACGGCCAAGGTAATTAGCGAGGTATTCATTATGATTTTTAATGGCTTCCGCGGCCTCCGGAGTTTCTGGGAAACGCACTGTAAGCAAGCGGTAATAGAGATCAAACGGCATGGGATTACCTTTTTGAGGTGCACCGATCTTTTCAGGATTTTTTAACATTTCCAGCAAGATAGGCGGCAGGCGCTTAGCAGCCTCCAGGCCATTTTTAGATGAGGGATAAGTGCTCACCAGCTCGATCAAATCATCAAGGCGCCCATCTTTTAACAGCTGTTGCTGGGTATATTCGTTTTGCAAAGCCTGGGCAAATTCCAAGAGTTCATAAGCGCCGTCCTGCTCACTTAAAGCCAAACAACGCGACAAAGCCTGCCCGCCCTTTTCCAAATTATGATCCTCAAGCCAGGCCTGCGCGAGCAGGCAGTAAGCCTCTGCGGCGGTGGGAAACATTTCCGTAAGCCGCTGCAAAGTAAGCGCCGCTTGGGTGAGTTTTTGCTTCTTAGCCAATTTTACAGCCCAAATTTTGTGATACTCATATTGCAAAGTGTGCAAGCTATTTTGCTCATTGCTATCGGGCGGAACATGCTTTTCGGCTTCATCCAACAGGAGAATTGCTTTTTGATAATCTCCGGCTGCAGCCATTTTACGCGCTTCGGCCACTCCGGAAACAAAGGCATCGCGCTCACAAGCCGAAAAGAGCGGCAGGAAAGCCAAAAGAAAAACTAATTTACCAAACTGCTTCATAGATGTTGCTCCAAACTAAAAGCCACCATCAGCTCACCTTTTACCCGCTGAAACAATTTATTTACAGCATTATTTTGCAAAGGAGACACATTAGCAGCGTTATACCGCATTATTACACAATTTTTTAGCAAATATCAGCAAAGTGCAATTTATGCATTTTTATTCTGTACAATTTGCTCATCATGGTATAGGGTGGCCTCCGCTGGTGGGGGTATTAACCCGCACTTTTTATAAAAGTGTTAGAAATAGCTTAAGAGGCTTTCTAACTCCGAGATTTAGCTTAGATATTTACATAGAGCCTTTTGCCTCTATTTGGATATTGACATCTTCTCCGCTATATTGCCTGCAGCAGCAGAAGCGCCGGATCTCATCTTGTTATTAGCTATCTTACCTATTTTCAAGCACTATGGAGGTATCAGGTGACTATCGGAATGACTGTGCTTATCGCCGTTATCGCCGCGGCGGTTGGCGCCCTGGGAGGTTTTTTTGGTTTTAGAGGATGGGATGCCATACGCAACGGCTCTTTACAGGAACGCAAAGAGACTATGCGCCGCGAAGCCGAACTTGAGCGCGACAATCTGCTCAAAGAGGCCGAAGCCAAGGCCAAAGAACAGGCTTTAAATGCGCGCAACGAATTTGAGCGCGAGGCGCGGAAACGCCGCGAAGAATACACTAAAAACGATAAGCGCATCCGCCAAAAAGAAGTTACAATCGACAAGAAAAACGAGCAGTTGGAGCACAAGGAGCAGGAGCTTAAAAAGAAAGAACAGGCTCTTAGCGTGCGCGAAAGCAAAATAGAAAAAGACGAACAGACCATCAGTTTTATGACCGACCAGGTACAAAACAAACTTGAAGAGGTCTCCGGTCTTTCCCGCGAGGAGGCACGGCGCCGCTTAATGGCCAATTTGGAAGAATCGGCGCGCATTGAAGCCGCCAAATCCATCCGCCTCATCGAAAAAGAGGCAGCCGAAGAAGCGCATCAGCGGGCCCACATGGTTATTGCCTCGGCTATGCAGCGTCTCGCCGGCGAATATGTGGCCGAAAAAACAGTGAGCGTCGTTGACCTGCCCTCCGATGAAATGAAGGGGCGCATTATCGGCCGCGAAGGCCGCAATATCCGAGCTCTGGAAGCGGCCACCGGCGTGGATATTATCATTGATGACACTCCGGAAGCGGTTATTCTCTCCTGCTTTAACCCCATCCGCCGCGAGATTGGTAAGCTCTCCTTAGAACGGCTCATCAGCGACGGGCGTATTCACCCGGCGCGCATTGAAGAGGTGGTGCAAAAAGTCACTTCGGAAATGGCGCTCAATATCCAAAAAGCCGGCGAGCAGGCCACTTTTGAACTGGGCCTCCACGGTTTGCACCCGGAAATTGTGAAACATATCGGCAAGTTAAAATATCGTGTTACCGATGGGCAAAACCAATTGCAACACGCCATCGAAACGGGCTTCATCGCCGGTATGCTGGCTGCAGAACTCGGCCTTAAAGTCAAATTTGCCCGCCGGGCCGGCCTCTTGCACGATATCGGCAAAGCCGTTGACCAGGAAATTGAGGGCCCGCATTATGCCGTGGGTGCCGAGCTTTTGAAGCGCTACGGCGAGCGGCCGGAAATTGTCCACGCTGTGCGCTGCCACCATGAGGCGCTGGAATACAGCTCGCCCCTCGATGTCATTGTGCAGGCGGCCGATGAACTCAGCAAAAATCGCCCGGGGGCCAAAAAAGAGGCTATTGATACCTATATCCGCCGCCTGGAAGATGTGGAAAAGGTGGCTTCCGGCTTTGCCGGCGTCAACAAGAGTTACGCCATTCAGGCCGGCCGCGAAGTGCGCGTCATGGTTGATTTCAACGAAATCGACGACGACAAAATGTTTATTATTTGCAAGGATATAGCCAAAAAGATTGAAGAAGATCTCACCTATCCCGGGCAAATCAGAATCACTGTTATCCGCGAATCAAGAGCTATAGAACTTGCCAAGTAAGGGTGCTCATGCCTGGTTTTTATCATGTCATTCCCGTATGGCCCTTTGGCGCAAATTGCACCATTTTGCACGATGCGGATTCCCGGCGGGCCATGGTGGTTGACCCGGGCGGCGACGCTCCCTTAA
>JAEEML010000072.1 GCA_016283195.1 Deltaproteobacteria bacterium
CCGGCGATTATGCCCTTCTGCATGGCTTCCGGCCCACTCTGGGTTATAGCGTAAGGGTCGCGCAAAATGGCGGCCATAAAGTCAAAAAGGCGCTCCTCGCCTTTAAGCACCTCTTGCAACATGGGCAAAAGCAAAGAAACATCCACAGAATTAAAATAATCGTGAATATCCAGCTTCAGGGCATACATGGCATTTATGCGCGGGCGGCGCACTAAATAGCGCAGCGCATCTTTGGCACTCTTGCCACTGATAAAAGAATAGAGATTTTTGGCAAAAAGGCTGTCGTAGCGGTGGAGAGCATGGCCGTAAAAGCGCAAGAGTTCATTTTCGGCCTGGGGAAAAGCAAAAACCGCCCGTTTGCGATCGGTGCCCTTTTTGTTTAAAAGAATCCTTTGCGGGTGCGGGAAAGAAAGCCCGGCCGCTAAATTTTCTAAAATGGGTAGATATTGCTTTTCGTCAATAAACTTGCGTAGATAGTGCTCTTCGCGCTTGGTGAGATGGCCACTTTCCAGCACTCCGGCATAATATTCTTCCCAGGCCTCCGCGCCAAATGCTCTGCCATATATGTCCATCTATACTCCAAATTGCGCAAAAAAAGCAAAAGCCCGTGCCAGGCACGAGCTTTCACTTTAAGCAGCGGAAATATTTAAAAGTTTTCCGATATTCGGAAACCTGTACCGGGTGATACTCAATAGGCCACATGCACGGCCCGCCTTGTCGGCGCTAAGTATTCAGCTGCCCCCTTTGCATGTGCATAAGCATCCGCCGCTCATCCCATAAGCGCTTTGTTAATGCGGTCCACCACAAAGCTCTCTTTATTTTCATAGGGAGAATAGATAACTACATATTTTATATTGTGATTTTTACAAATAATGGGCGCCTTTTTCGAGGCCTTCTCTTTGGTAATAGCCACGGCCAAAACCGGCTTTCCGTCTTTATTAAAGAGAAAATCAAGGGGCTTAAAAAACTTGCTGGCACCTGGCTCAATTTGAGTCATGGGCACATGTTCCTGAATGGTATATTCCGAAAAATTGCGCTCGATAATGTCTTTAAAGTAGGCATGACTGCGGTTAAAATCTTTAGTATAATCAACGCCATTAATGAATATGCGCCCATTTTCGCGGACCACATTCTGCGCTTTTTTCGGCGGCAAGGATTTACCGGACGCCGCCGTTTTTGCCGCCCCGGAGGCTCCCCCACCCTTTTTGCCTTTGGTCGCCGTGTAAATCACAAAAAGAACAATCGCCGCAATTATAATTACTTTTACCATTTTCTGCCTCGGCAGCCAGTTTAGAAAAGCCGCGAAAAGTCATATTAAATGGGCCGCCAATTAATGTCAATCACCCTTTTTAGGCTAAATTATTTGTTTTTTCGCGGCTACCGAAAAAAGATGAACATTTTTTTAAAAAACCTCTTGACAGCCCTTTTTTGGCGCTTACTTCAAAGGCGTGGTTGGAAGATCCGGCGGGTGCCGGGTCACGAAAATAGGAGGTATGTTATGAGTCTCAGGTCTTCATTAATGCGTGGTTCGATTTTCGATGAACTGGCAGCTATGCAGCGCGAGATGAACCGCATCGTGCGCGCCGCGGAACAAGGAGCACCTTTGCCATTCAAAGCCTTCTCAGAAGTATATCCGCCAATCAATATTTCCGAGACCGCTGAGGGCTATGAGCTGGAATGCGAATTGCCCGGTTACAGCATGGATGACATAGAGCTCACTGTTCAAGGTGACACCCTGACCATCAAGGGCAAAAAAGAGGCCGAAATGCCGGAAGACGGCAGTATTCACCGCCAGGAACGCCGCTATGGCTCCTTTAGCCGTAGCCTCACCCTGCCCGCCGCCGTCGATGTGGAAGCCGTGAGCGCCAAATTGGCCAACGGCCTGCTCTTGGTGAATTTGCCCAAGAGCGCAGCCGCAAAACCGCACAAAATTGCTATTAACGCCTAAGGACGAAGAGGAGAATATCATGAGCGAGTTAGCTAATAATGAGAATATGAATATGACTACTTCTGCTGAAGGCACCCACAGCGGCCCTTATTTTGAGCCCAGAGTGGATATTTACGAGACGGAAAAGGCCCTGATTCTTTTGGCCGATTTGCCGGGCATTGGCGAAGATGATATCGACATCGATCTCAATGACGGCGAGCTGACCATCCTCGGCAAGCAAAAGAAGGATGCCGCCAGCGGCAAATTGCTGCTGGAAGAATTTGAACATGGCAATTTTATTAGAAAATTCACGCTGACCGAGCGCATCGACCAGAGTAAAATCCAAGCCGAGATGAAAAACGGCGTCTTAAAGCTCACTCTGCCGCTGGTAGAAAAGATGGCCCCGCGCAAGATTGTCATCAATAACGGGTAAAAACTACTGGCCGCCACACTAACTAATTACTGTTAAAATATCAATTTAACCGCCTAATTTCACTGCAATTTACAACATTCTAAAAACTCAGAACCGCTACAGAACGCGGAAACCTATTGAAACTAAACAAGGTTATTTGCTATGAAATGTACGGAACAACAGTGAACTGTCATGGGGGTTTTATGAGCCAGGAAATCCACTTCAAACAATATACACCAAACGCGAACTACTATACGCCGATTCCTATGTTCACCCCTTACCTGAGAGTATGTGGCCAGGGCGTCGTGCGTCAAAACGACCTCACCAATATCAACATGTGGCCTGCCACTTTTGAACCCGGAAATTACACAGCAATCGAGTTCGATAGCGGGATTACCGGTGCCAAAGCCGGCTTCTTAGAATCTTTTTATCATTTAGAGAAACTCATTCTGAGTGAATCTGTCCAAAGCATTGATGATACCAAAGAATTATCCGAAATGCTGACGAATAACCAGGTTATTGTGCGCGGCACGTTTGACACTTTTGCCGAAGAATTTGCGCATTTGCATCATCTACGCTTCGTTCATGCCAATATTGATATAGCGAATTCCTCGAATCAATATGAAACCGATGTATGGACTCTTCGTTTTGAGGATAACGGCACACCATATTTACATTGTAATGCCTTTGGACAAGGTGGCTTTATGGGTGGCGAACAGCGATCCGAACTTCCCGATGGCATATTTGATAACTGCACTATAGAAAAATTTGCAGAATTATTCGGAAAGGGTCTAACCGAACAGATACTCCAAAACAAACCATTACAGCGTTTTTTACAGCGTATGAATTTGGGGAAACACTAAGCGGACAAATATACGACCGGCTACCTGTACTTAGGTGGTGGCAATGCGTCTATGATCAACCTCTTCAAGGATAACGCTTTTTCCGTGCGCTGCCTCAAGGACTAAAGCTGAGCAGCCCGCCGCAGGCGGGTAGCCAGCACGAGAGTGAGCGTAGCGAACAGGGTGCCACCTAGCCGGGAGGCCAGGAAACCGGCCGCAGGCCGTTAGCCGCCGGGTGAAACCCGTTAGGGTGGGTCCGGCAGCAACTATTCCGCCGAGTTTGAGAGCAACTGAGCCGCGCCGCACCGAGCCTTGCATATCAGTCAAATTCAGCTCTGAATTATTACTGTTAAATGTCACAGAACTTTGCTATAATTAGTCAGATATTGGAGGTGCAAATGTCCATTACCACCGCAGAATTACAACAAAATTTAGCCAAATACCTGATGTTGGCGGCAACAGAGCAGATTCTTATCACCCAAAACGGGCGCACGATAGCCATGCTGTCAAATCCCAATCAAGATAGGATTGAAACCGCCACATCTCTCTTCGGTGTTCTTCAGCCCGATACCACTTTGGAAGAATCACAGGTAGAAAGATTAGCGCAAATATGAAAATTCTGCTTGATACTTGCGTTATTATTGATGTTTTACAAAACCGCGAACCATTTGCCCATGACGCTAAAGCGCTATTTTTAGAAATAGCCAAACGAAATGTCATAGCCTGTATTACAGCAAAATCTGTCACTGATATTTATTACCTCACCCACAAACAAACACACAGCGATGTTCAGACAAGATTAATTCTGCGGAAAATATTTACTCTCTTTGATGTTATAGACACCCTGGGCCTTGATTGCATTAATGCGATGTCCTCCCCAATAAATGACTATGAGGACGCCGTAATGTCAGAAACTGCCCTCAGAAACTCTGTTGATTACATAGTTACTCGCAATGAAAAAGACTATTCACATTCAAAGGTTAGAGTTCTCTTACCGAAAGAGTTTCTTAATTTACTGCTGTTAGACCAAAAGTAGCTTTTTATTCTTTCTCTGAGGCAATAAAAAACATTTTCTAATAATAACGCCATATTAACCATCACTGGCCCCGCCGAGTTTGAGAGCAACTGAGCCGCGCCGCACTTAGTTTTAGCGTGACATCGGGGCAGCCAGCACCATAGCTAAGGGCACAGCAAACGAAAGTAGCGGGGTTCCTTCCCGAAATAAAATCAAGAAGTAGTAACGAATAAAACGAGCAATAGAGCTAAGTGAGTTAAAATATAGGATGAAATGGAGAGCTATTTTGAGTCCAGCAACCCACTCCCAGCGGTAGCCAATGCCGCAGAGTAAACAAAAAAACTCTGCCTCCACCTGTTTAAAAAATTTGTCTTTGACGATCCGCTTAAAAGAGCCACCTTTAAAAGCCCGCCAGCCGCATTGCCCATAATGCCAAAATGGCTTTTAACTGCCAGAGTTCAAACACTGCCTGGCAAAAAGCCAGAGGAATCAGCTACCTGGGGTTTTTGGAACATTTTGATGTCTTTAAGCTGGCTGGAATGCTGGGAAATAATAGACGCTACTTGTAAGGGAAGTGCACATATAGGTGAACTGGAGCCAAGAAGCGGAATCGAACCGCCGACCTACGCATTACGAGTGCGTCGCTCTACCGACTGAGCTACCTTGGCCCCGCGCAGGCTACCTTATTTAAATTCTACAGCTTGTCAATAAGGAAATTAAAGAAAGCTCAATAAACCGGCCGGAAACCGGCATCGAGTACCGCTTTTTCTGCCTCATCTCTATCTGTATATTCAATAACGGAATCACCGTCCGGATCAATAACTCGCGAGACCTGGCGCCCCTCCATCTTGATAGCTGCCGGCACAATATATGAAGTGGCAATATTGGCACCTATTTCAATGCGCCCTTTTCTAATTTTTACCGTCTGGCGTTCTTCAAGAGGCAAAAACACCTTTTCCTGCTTGGGCGCAGGAACTTCATCATCTTCATCGTCATCATCGAGACCGTCTTCAAAGTCCTCGTCCTCGCCGTCAAAATCAGCAAATAAATCTTTTTCCTCGCTACTGGTCATATTTTACTCCTTTAAAACCATTCAAGGCACATCACACCCGGCAGCTGCGTAATCAGCACCGCCAAAAACCTTAAGTTTATAAGACACTTTGTTCCCGCTATCACGCGGGTCAAGAAAAACGCGGAGGTAATAATAGCCGCTTTCGGCCGGAGATGTAAGCATTATTCTTTCATAACCACGTTTTGTGGCCGATTCTAAAAGCGGATTTTGTAAATCACTAGCTTTATAAAGGGCTAAATCAATATCGCCGGCACTGTGGTCAAAAAAAGCACAGGCTGTAAGACCATTAGCAAGGCCGCCATTAGCCTCATCCAGCTTAATAAGCAGCCAGTCCTCATTACCGCAAAGAGCCCCCTCCCCGCTTAAAGCACTGCCATTAAGCGGCAGAGCCGCCGGAGAATAAGCAGCAAAATTTTGCGGAATATAGGTTAAATAGCCTTGGTCGCTCTGGCCATCCATTACAGCCGGCGGCGACACAGCACCAATCGAATCATTTAAGCAAAGGCGCCGCGTGGTAACCCAAAGAGCATAAAGATTATTAAAAGCTGTGCTCCCGATAGAGGCATAGGGACGCACTACAAAAGGCCAGTTTTGCTGGGGCTGGCCGCTCGGCACTTTATAAGCAATGTGCAAAAGGCCGGTATAAGGCGCTGTGTCGTCCCAAGAGTAAGCCACATGTTGCCCGGAAGAGGCCGAAAGCATAGCCGATGGCGGGTAAAGATAAAGGTCTAAATTGCCCTCGCCATATTGATAAAGCACTTTAATATCAAGGAGATCGTCGCCACCGGCCGTCACGGCAAACCAATCTTCGGTGCTGCCGTTTCCACAAATGGTTAGCTCGCTATTAAAATAGCTGTATAAATCGCCGCTCTCATGAGTTAGGGGCAGCAAATAGGCGTCTTGGGCGCTCGTATTAGCCGCGGCGGCCGTCAATTCGTCTTCTATGCAGCTCTCATTTTGATAAGATATTGTCATTTGATATGCCGAGAGTGGCCAGCCCTCCCCGTCACGAAGCACCAAATATACGGGCTGGCCACCAGCCGCCACCAGGCGCAGCCGCAACAAACCGGGGTAAAGTTCCTGAGCAGCAAGTATCAAACCGGGCCAAGTGGCAGCATCCTGCATATCAGCCGCCTGCAAGACTTCTGGGCCGTAAAGAGCGGCAAATGGTGACGGAAGTTCACTATTATAAGCAATATCAACGCGGAGAGTAGTGCCGGCAGGCGGCGTCAGCTTATACCAATCGGTATCGCCGGTACAAAGAGAAAGATTTGCCACCTGATCCCCGGCCGCACCGTAATGGCCGGCCGCACCTGGGCCACCTGTCCAGCCAGAGCCACTTCCCGGTAAAGAAGTGGCCACAAGAGGGCTGTTATTGGGCTCAAATTGGTCACCGGCACAGGCCGGCGGCGGCGTCAGGCGAACAGCCAAGCTGTATTCATACATTTTTTGCGGATTCTCTCCAAAAACCGCCAGCCAAATTTTTTGCCCGCCGGTAATAGGCAAAAGAATATTTTGATTATCTATAGAAGCCGCCGCCACTTGGGTGAGCTCACCGCCCGCACTTGCTGCATAAAGACGCAAACTAACCTCTTCCGTGGCGCCTATAAGCGCGGCTTCAAATTTATATCCAGCCGGAATAATAATAAAACTTTGGCCATCTTTCAAAACCGGAGCATAGGTATCCTGGTCACCGGCACAAAGTGATAAATTATTCTTCAAAATTTCTATAGGCAAAGAGTCTTGGGCGCCCGGCAACTCACCTATATCAAGAAGTGTGGCCTTACTCTCCGGCGCTCTTTTAATTAACTCATTGTTATAATTTATAAATACATCATTATAATTAATAGCGTCATAATTATCTTCCAAGCAGGATAGCTCTTTATTGCTATCGCTGATAACTACTTCCAAATTATATGCCGTTTGCTCCATTCCTGCCGCATAAACCAAAAGCAAATAGTCTCCGCCCGGGCGAGCCGCAAGAGTCAAAGATTGCTCAGTAAGAGCCGCACCAGTAGCCATAAGCGCCGTCTCCAAAGTGGCGCCGGCCGCAACCGGGCCGAAAACTGCCATTTTAAGTGGCGCTAACTGGCCGGAAAGTTTGGCTTTTAATACCTCACCATCTTTCATGTGCAATAAATAGTAATCTTTATCACCGGCGCAAATCAGCATTTCTCCGCTCTCACAAGTTACTTTCTTGCGCGTAGCTGCGGACAAATCCAAGCGACAATTTCCATAACCTTGAAAAAGATCGCTGGCATTTTGCGGATCGTCATTGGCACCGTTATTCACCTCCGGCGCATCCGTGCAAACCTCGCCGGTACCATAAATAATAGATATAGAGTAACTCATGGCCGTTCCGGCCGATGTGGTATAAGCCAAAAGGTAATAATTGCCGTCACTATTGGCGGTAAAAGAAATCGGTTTACCGAAAAAGCCGTTATTACTTTCGCCGATAAGCGTTTCGCCGTCGGGCATATAAGCTTCTAAATAAATAGTGCCGCTGGATTGGTTAGTCTCATAAATTTTAATGGTCACCGCGTCGGCTCTTTTAAGGGGCAAAATATACCAATCTATATCGCTCGGGCACTTAACAGCTTCCACAAGTTGCTGTTTTTCTTCTAAAAGCGCCGCCGAGTTTTTGTCGTCGTTGGGTTCGTAACTATCCGGCTGGCAAGGACGCTGGCTCTCCGGCCGACACATATTCAGGGATTTTTCACAATATTCTTCATAGCCACATTCAAAATCAAAAGTGCACTTGGTAACACAGCGGCCAATAGTGGGGTCGCAAAGCTGGCTATTACTGTTACAATCGCCGTTTACCTGGCAGGAATAGGGGCTCTTGCAAAGTCCTGTGGCCAAATTGCAAACTAAATTAGAGCCTTTTGGGCAATCGGCATCGCAGGTACATTGCACGCAAATACCGGGATCCACACAGAATTTTCCGCTATCACACTCATCTTCCTCTTTGGGGAGATACGGGCAGCGCGATGTTGGCTCTGCCGGAGGTGTACATACAATTTCATAATCGTTACAGCGCCCGGTGGAAAGCGAGCAAGCCATAGGTAGGCCGGCAATTTTTTCATCTACCGTGCAGCAATTATACTGCGAGGCACAGCTCGGCTGCGGCACACAAACATTGTGATAAATATCGCATACTTCGCCGTCCGGGCAGGGATTTTCCGTAGTGCAGGATCGCGTATAATCGGCCACTTTCAGGCAACGGCCGGAATAAATATCGCAAAAAAAGCCCAGTTTGCAGCAATTACCAAGAGCCGCAGAGCACTCGTTTTCCGGCAAACAAATGGTAATTTCGCCATTATAAGCGCCAACATCCCCGCGATCTTCCAAATAGACACAACTGCCCTCAAGGCAGGCAATATGGCAAGAGCCGCACTGCTCGGCATTAAGGCACTCCACACACTCCCCGGAGCTGTTACAATGCGGAGCCTCTGGCGTAGTACAATCGGCATCTTTTTGGCACTTAAAAGAGCCCTCTCCGGCAGGCGGCGGTTTACAACCGGGAGCCAGAAAGCCGCAGAGCAGCAGTAAAAAGCATATACTTATTTTTATTAAATTTTTCATTTAGTAAATAAAATCATCATTGCCATTTGAGACAGTGAGCATAATTATGGCATCGCCTTTTATATCGGCACTAAGCTGGGCAAAAGCGGCCTCGATTTGATCGGCAGCCGCATCATCAACAGCAATAACCGAAAGCATCGAACGCTCCCAGCGGTCAAAAGATGCGGCATTGGCCATACTAAGAGGAAGGTCCGCGAGCTTTTTTTTCAAAATACGTGTCGCATCTTCAAGCGTATATGCCCCTGGAACGTAGGCTCTAGTCACACTGACTCCCACCTTGCGATTATCAATTTTCACCAGAATATCCGTTATTTTTCCGCCATCATCCTGATAAGCCACCTCGTTTTCTCCTTTTAAAAACTCGGCGCCTTCACAGCGATAAAGCATTTCAAAAGCAATTGCCTCGGATTCCACAGAAGATCCACCGGCATTATCATGAGTAGCAATATAATTGCCACCGCTCGAGAGTAGAGCCGGATCATACTCAGCGGTGCCAAAATCAATGGAGTTACGGAAAAGAAAGGGCTTATCGCTCAGCCATTCTTCATCATCAAGAACCCAGCAGGAACCGGAAATAGTGCCGAAACCGGCCAGCGGCCCATCTGGGTCTTTATTACCGCTATCCGTCTTGGCATCCGTCTTGGCATCGGCCTGTTTATCAGCAGCGTTATTCTCGTTGCCCTTTTCTTTTTCACCGCCGCAAGCAGCCAGCAAGCAAACAGCTAACAAGCCGATATATAAAGCATTTTTTCTCATTTCACACCTCATCAAGCTAAAAATAAATGCTTTTCATCGCCAAATAAAAGCACCCAGCACTCAAGCGGCTCGATATACACTCCGCCAATAAAACCTCATCTGCAAGCCTAAGGCCCACAAAATTAACCTATAGACTTCTATCATAAAAACACACTTTTTAGGCACTGCAAAAGTAACAGATAAGAAAAATTAAGGAGAAAAAAGTAGGAAAAAGAGAAACTTTTTAGGCACTATCAATATAAACTACACACACCGGGCATGGTGCTCTCGGTATCGCGTTCACAATGATAAGACAGCTCAGTATTGGCATCGCAGTCGTTATTATCCATACATTCAGAGCCTTCACCGCCGCTCACGCAAATGCCGGAAGTATTCTCATCTGGTTGCATACAGTGGTGGCCGCTACCATCTTCTTTATGATCGCAATCACCGTCATCATCGCAAGGCGAAGCTACCGATTCCGGGTTGTTTGGATCTACCACTCCACCACTCACACACATTTTAATTGAAAGCATACAATGGTTACTTTCTTTGCAATCGCTGTCATCATCGCAATCGCAGCGCCCTGTCCCGCTAGTGCATTGATTATCCGGCTGATTTTTATCATTATGAGCGCCGTCAACACAGGTAGATGTGCTAGCCCGGCAATATCTTTGAGTAACTTTTCCTTCACTATTAACTAATTTGCAATCATCATCATCATCGCATGGTGAATTTGTTTTGGCATCAACACAGCTATGAGTGGAAGCACGGCAAACTTTAGAATCGTCGCAATCGTCATCATCGTCACAATCAGCACCGACAATCCCGCTAACACATTTATTTGTAGAAGCACGGCAATGATTACCAACATCACAATCGGCATCATCGTCACAGGAGTCGTCCACCCGGCCACCGACACAAATACTTTGTGATTGCCAGCAAAAATTGCCATCATCACAATCGCCGTCGTCATCACAAGGTGAGGCTTCACGATCATCTTTCGCTATGCCGCCGTGAACACATTTATGAGTGGACAAGCGGCACCAATTATCTTCATCACATTCGCTGTCGGTATCACAATCGGAAGGTTCGTCTCCATCTTTACCCCAGCCGCCGCTGACACATAAATTCGTCGATTTCCGGCAATGATGGCCAATATTACAATCACCATCATCATCGCACTCTGTCCCGAGAGCGCCGCTCACACACTTTTTGGTAGAAGCACGGCAGAACATAGGAGCCGCTTCGGCATCGGTATTGCAATCATCATCGGTATTGCAATCCAAAACAGGCGGATTAGGCGGAACAATCGGGTCATCGGAATTGGCATCAGAGTTGCCGTCGGGATTCTGAGCCGGATTATCGTCGGAATTGGCATCGGAGTTGCCATCGGAATTACTGTCATCAATCCAGTCTTCGATTGTCTTATTCACCACACAGCGGCTGTCTTCGCAATGGAAGCCTGTTAGACACTGGCGGCGATTTTGGCAAACGGTATAGCAATGATCGCCATTGCAGGCAAAGCCGTTACAAAAAGTCGGAGCCGGAGCAGCCGGCGGGCAGGAACCATCACTGACACAAGCGATAGCCACTGTTTCGTAACCATCCTGGCAACTGGCGGGTGAACAGGTTAAAGGCTCCTCGGGCAGATTATAAACACACTTGCCATCTTTACACTTTTTGTCCCAGCAGGAAGCGCTGCCGGAAGGCACATTATTACACTGACTATCGTTATAACACTCCACACATTCGCCGTTATAACAGAGGCCAGAAGCGCATTTAGTACCATTTAAAGCATTTTGGTAATGACAGAAAGGCTCACCGTTTTCTACCGCGCAAGTGCCGTTTATTTTGCACTTATTTTTGCCTTCATTAAGCGGGCATTCCATGCCGTTACATTTGCCCATACAATTAGCGAGGCAATGCGGGCAGGAGTGATAAGTGGCTTCATAGCGACACTCTTTATCTTCATTATTGCAACTGCCTTCGGCGGCATAAGTAATATAAGAAGCGTCGTCGGCGCTACATTCGGCTGCGGGAGGGGTATCACAAGTTTTGTGGCACTCTTTATCCTCACATGAACTGAGTAGCGGCAAAAATAACGTCACAGAAAACACATAAAGGTAATTAGCAAATTTAGCTTTCATAGTAACCTCCTTCAGCAAAAGCACTTGCGCATTTTAGCAACCGGCGAATAAGTTGTCCATGCTTTTTTTTAGACACAAAAACATTTATTTCAATATTGCTATTAATGTCTAACGAGCTCCTTGAAATCTCTAAACAAAGCCTTTACAATTGCTGCGGATATTTTGCCAAGGAGGGCACCATGTATATCCGCAAGACCAACACCATTTATGCAATAAGCCTCTTAACTGTCACGCTCCTTGCCTGTAGCAAAACACCGCCGGAGGCTGCCAAAACCACCATCCCGGAGGGTTCGCCTTGCACCAACAGCGATGCCGTTGTCTGCGAGAGCGGCACAACTTGCTATAGCGATGGCTTTTGCCGCAAGATGTGCCAGGTTTCGGAAGATTGCGCTCCTGTTCAACAATGCTATGGCGATGTCTGCCTGGCTGTGGCCACTCCGCTCTGTACCAGAAACGAAGATTGTCAAAAGAACGTGCCACAGTGCGTGAATGTGGGCTCAGCTAAATGTGTGGCCGGAAATTGCGCCTACACCAACGAGCCACAAAGTAAATCCTGCGATGATAACAACACCTGTACAATAAATGACCATTGCGATGGCAAAGGTGGCTGCTTCGGCGAGGCCGTTATCTGCAATAATCCACCGGCTACCTCCTGCAACGATGCCGATGACACTTACATCAGCTATGCTGCCACCGGCACTTGCAAAGACAATGATGGCCAAACTGAATGTGTATATGAAAAAAGCGAAACATCATGCGCAAGTTGCCGCGAAAACTGCTTGCACAGATGCGATGGAGTTGTCTGCCCCGCCAGTGCCGATGGTTGTCAGCTCGGCTCTTGCGACCCAACAAGTTTCTTAGAACCTCCCTGTACCTTTAAAAATGTTGAAGACGGTACTCTTTGTAGCACCTCTGAATTTGACGGCCGATGTATAAGCGGCTCTTGTGCAGAATGTGATGCCAACTCTGAATGTTCCATCGGAGAGCAAGAATGGCCCAGCTGCTTTGCCGCTATATGCTCAGATAGCAAAAGATGCGAAGTAATCCCAACAGCCGGCGAAGCTTGCGGAAATATTTGTAAAAATGGCATTATGTATGCCACTGGCAGTTGCGCTGCCGATGGTAGCTGTGATGCCAATACAGATAGCTGCGGGGTCTATACCTGTAATCAAGCTGGTAGTGCTTGCCTCACCTCCTGCCAAACCAACGATGATTGCATTGAAACTCATATTTGCTTTGAAAATGCTTGTATTGAATCAAATCTCATTCCCAACGGCACAACCGGCTGCACCAATAATGCAGAATGTCGCAACAATCACTGCGACACTTCAACCGTTGGCCCGGAAACCGGCCGTTGCTGTAAAGGCGATGAATGTTGCGACGAGCGCGCCGATTGCCCCGCCCACACCTATTGCGACAATGACAAATTTGAATGTGTTACCAGCGTAGTAGGCACAAGTTGCCAAAGCGATAACGACTGTGCCGTTGGTAATTTCTGCCGCGAGTCCACCAAACAATGTGTAAGCGGAGATAATGGCACCGGTTGTGATGATGCCAGCGACTGTAAAAGCCAAAAATGTCGTGCTTCCACTCACGTTTGCATTTCCGGCGATGTAGGTTCATCCTGCGATGATAATAATGATTGCATATTAAATCATTGCCGTCCGTCCAGTCGCACCTGCGTTTCCGGCGAAAAAGGTTCTTCATGCGATAACGATAGCAACTGCAATACCAATTTAAACTGCGTCGGCTTCATTTGCGTAACTGGCGCCAATGGCTCAACCTGTACCAAAGATAGTGAATGCCTCTCCAACCATTGCCGCCTGTCAGAGCACAAATGCGTCAGCGGCGAAGTAGACGCCGGTTGCGATGACGACAGCAACTGCAATTCCGATAACCACTGTATTGCTTCCAAACATATTTGCGGTGGCGGCGGAAAAGGTGATTTTTGTGATGACGACGGCGACTGCGACAGCGGCCATCATTGTCGTGAGTCAACCCACCTGTGTGTGGGCGGCGGAGTTGGTGATCTCTGTGACGACGACGGCGACTGTGACAGCAATATATATTGCCAAAAAACAACTCACAAATGTGTTAACGGTGGCATTGGCGACCCCTGTGACAACGACGGTGATTGTAGCGGCGGTACTGCCGCCGGCTTCAAAAACCACTGCCGGCTGTCAACCCATGTGTGTGTGGGCGGCGGCGAAGACGACCCGTGTGACGATGACCAGGACTGTGATGAAGGATTTTTCTGCCGCCTCTCCACCAATAAGTGTGTAAGCGGTGAAACAGGCTCTCTTTGCGATGATGAAGGCGACTGCGCCAACAGCACCTCC
>JAEEML010000009.1 GCA_016283195.1 Deltaproteobacteria bacterium
AACGGGCGGGTGCACTTCACCGAGCGGCGGGAAGAGAACGAAAATTTTTAAGCCGAAAAGCCGGGGTGTGTTTCTTCCCTCTTGGCCTAATAAATGCAATTTGCTATTCTGCCCTTTGCACTGGTGCCCTTTAGAATAGGTGCTGCAATGGTCGAAAAAATAAAATTGCCGCTTATAAAAAATAAAAAAGCCCTCCGCGATTATGAAATACTCGAAAAGCTGGAGGCCGGAATTGCCCTTTTGGGCAGTGAGATCAAAGCTTGCCGCGCCGGCATGGCTGAGCTTTCTGATGCTTATGTAGAGATAATAAACGGCGAAGCCTGGCTCTTTAACAGCCATATATCACCTTATGAAAAAGCCGGATATTTTAACCATGAGACCAAGCGCAAACGCCGTCTTTTGCTGCACGCCCGCGAGCTGCATCGCTGGGAGCAAAAGGTCAAAGAGCGCGGCCTTACTATTGTGCCTCTCGATATGCACTTTAAAGGCGCTCTGCTTAAGGTGGATATTGCTCTGGTGCGCGGACGCAGTAGCGTAGATAAGCGCAATGTTTTGGCCGAAAAAGAGGCTAAAAGAGAGATGGACAGAGCTATTAAATCAGCTTTAAAAAAATAATCTGGCGCCAGAGGTAAAAAGGTGAGCGAAGAAAGGCAAAGAATTATATATAGCGCTGAGGCCGGGGAAGCCTCCTTTACAGCCGGCGTAAAATATGAACCTGTCACTGCCGGCGGAGCCCAAAAGCTCTCTTTTATGCCCCTTTGGGATCCACTCTTTGCCGGCGGCTGGCAGCTTACAGCAGACCGCCGCCAGGTTATGGATAGCTCCTGGGAATATACCTTTGAAGCGCAGCCTCTTGATAACGGCTTTAAAATGCGCCTTTTAGTACGCAATATTCAAAGTGTGGCCGTAAAAGTCCATTATGTAGCTCCTTTCATTATTCATGTTTCCGATGGCACATATTTAAAATTAGATAATAATATTAATAAAATATCTTGGCTACGCACTCTTGGTTATCAAACTGTTTCGGCTGCCGGCCTGGTGAAAACCGGCGAAAGACAGGCGCGTTGCCGTTTTTCTTCCATGCGCGACATGGCCGATAATCCCTACCCAGACCACGCTCCGGAAGCCGGGTTTTATGTTTTGGACTGGCAAGGCAGCCTGGAATATGGCCATAGAGCTCTAATCTTTTCGGCCATTACCTCCGAAAAAGCTGTAACCCAAGGGCTCCTCAAAAGTAGCGGAGAACAACTTATCACGCTAAGGATCGCCAGCCTTTTTGGCGGCCTTATCTTAGAGCCCGGCCAGGAGCTCGCTTCAGACTGGCTGGCCATTACTTTTAGTAGCGATATTCCCAAAGCGCTAAGCACTCTTACTGCTGCCTGGGGAAAAGCCATGAATGCCCGCTTGGCCCCCGAGGCCGCGCCGGCCGGTTGGCGGCCGGAACTCCGCTATCGCAATCGCTTAAACGAAGAAGAGCTCAATAGAAATCTGCAAGAAATCAGTAAAATACATGCTGATTTACCTATATCGCTCATAACTCTCGGCGACGGCTACCAAGCGGCAGTCGGCGATTGGCTCACTCCAAGCAGCCGCTACCGCGATATTCCGGCCGCCATAAGTGCCATTAAAGAGGCCGGTTTGACACCGGCTATCTGGCTCGCCCCATTTGTTTGCCAATCGGATTCTAAGCTAATGCATAAGCACCAGGACTGGCTCTTAAAAGAGCCTTCCGGCGCTCCTAAGGTGGCCGGCAACAACAATATTTGGCGCGGCCGTTTTTACGCTCTCGATGCCAGCAATCCAGATTTTTTAGCCGAACTCACCAAGTGGTTTACCACCCTTAAAGAGGTCGGCGTCAGCCATTTTAAATTAGATTTTCTCTATGCTGCCGCCCTGCCCGGCCGGCGCTATAACAAAGAACTTACCGGCATTGGCGCTCTGCGCTCCGCACTCCTCGCCATAAGAGAAGCCATAGGTAATGAGGCTTATTTGGCCTGCGACGAAGTGCCTTTTGGCGCTGCTGTCGGTCTCGCCGATGCCATAGCTTGCAGCCCCAAAATCGAGCGCTTTTGGCAAAGTCAATTGCAAGAGCTCAGCACCGGCTCTACGAGCTTTCCGGCGGCGGAAAACGCCATTAGCGCCACCTTAAACCGCCTGCATCTGCAGCGCCGCCTGGCCCACTTATCGCCCTGCCTGGCTCTCTCGGCCGCAGCCCATGGCAATAAATTAACCAGTAAACAATTGCGCACCTTATATACCACGCTGGCCATCAGCGGCGGCGAGCTGGAATTTAGCGAAAATATAGAGGAAATTTCAGCAGATATCGCTAGTTTAGCCAGGCTTTTACCCTTGCATTCCTTTACACCGGAAGTCATCGGCCTGGGCCAGGACATGGTGCCGGAAGTATTTAAGGTAAAAAACAGCGATGAGAGCGTTTTGGCTATTGCCTTTTTCAATTGGAGCGAGGGCCCTGTCACCAAAAGCCTTAATTTTACCGCTCTTGATACTACTGCTCCCAGCGGTTACCACCTCTATGATCCTTGGGAAAATACCTATTATGGTATTTGGGAAAAAAACGATTTAAAAGCCTATGATATCTCGCGCCATGGCTGTCGCCTCTTTATTGCCACCAGGCATGAAGATATGCCGCAACTGGTTGGTGTGGCTCCGCTCATTATGAGCCATCTGCTTCCCGGCATAGGTGCCGCTTATAACGCCGCACGCCAGGAATTATCCATTACTTTAAAAGGGTACATAAAACGCACTTTGGAATGTTTTGTGGCCTTTCCTTCTTGGTGCCGCGATAAAAAGGCTCTTCTTAGCGGCGGCACGCTTTTGGATACGCAAAAGCGCGGTTCTATTATGATTTATAAAATAAACTGCGCCGCAGATGAGGTGGTTTTATCCGTAACTTGCTCTTTCTAAAGCCTAGCCGCATCAAAGTTCAA
This sequence comes from Deltaproteobacteria bacterium, assembly GCA_016283195.1. Taxonomy (GTDB): domain Bacteria; phylum JAEEML01; class JAEEML01; order JAEEML01; family JAEEML01; genus JAEEML01. The sequence goes on from JAEEML010000009.1 coordinate 2,949, forward strand.
ATCGGAGAAATTTTTTATGTCCCGTAGCAGCAAATCAAAGAATAACGCCGTTCGCAAAAGCAGCAAAACTGCCGGCGAAAATGGTCACAAGCATAGCGCCGGAGGGGTTAAAGCCGTCATTGCCGCACTCTGGGCTGCCCCCAAAAGTGGCGAAAATTCTTTGGAATATAAGCCCAAAATGAACGCCGGCGTTTTAGCCGCCCTCTTTGCCGCCGCATTTTTTATCTTTTACTTAACTTCGGCGCCTACCATTGTCACCGAAGGCGATGCCGCCGAGTTTACCGCTGCCGCCGCCGTGCGCGGCATTGCCCACCCTCCGGGTTATCCGGCCTATATTTTTCTCTCCTGGCTGATAGGCCTAATTGTGCCGACCATGCACCTAGCCAGAGCGCTTAATTTGCTCTCGGTTTTGTGCGGAGCTTTAGCCGCCACCTCCATGGCCGCTATCATCATCACCATGGCTCGGCGCTATAGCCATATTAAGCCGCTTACCGCCTATGCCGGTGCCGCCGTAGCCGCCCTCACTACCACCTTCAGCCTGGAAATTTGGACTCAGGCCATAAGCGCCGAAGTTTATACCATGAGCCTTTTCATCATCTTTGCCTCTCTCTGGCTGAGTGTTCATGAAGTTGGCGAAAAATATCCGCAGATTATCCTCTTTTTGCTGGCCTTTGGCTATGGTGTCCACCACACTATTATTGTGCTCTCGCTGCCAATTTTAGCCGAATACTTCTTCCGCACCCGCCTGAATATGCGCGGGCGCTATATGCTCACCTTGCTGGTCATAGCCTTGGTGCCGGCCTTTTTAATCTTTAAAAATTCCGTAAAAATTGCCCAGTTGGATTTTGGCGGGCGCCTAGTACTGGCCTCAGTTTTTATTATTATTGCCACCGTAATTAGCCTTATTTTTTACAAAAAAGGCGGTTACAAAGGCACTAAAACAGAGATAATTACCTCCTGGCTCGCCTATTTGTTTGGCCTTTCATTTTACCTCTATTTGCCGCTCGCCAGTAGCGCCAACCCACCGATGGATTTTGTCAACCCGGAGACTTACAAGGGCTTTTGGGACCTCATCACCATGGCCGGTATGCCCTCTTTAAATCCGGAATCGCGCGACCTCGCCATGTGGAGCGCCCAGTTCGGCTCATTTTTTAGCCAGTGGTGGCGCCAGTTCCCGGCGGCCGTTTTTCCGTTTATCGCTCTTGGGCTCATCTTAATTTTGGCCGCTCCATTTAGTGAGTACCTAGGCAAAAAAGATTTTATCTATGGCCCCTGGACTTTTTACATGGTGCTGCTCGCCATCTTTCTGGGCACTACTTGGGGCTATATCACCATCACCAACTTTACTCCGGGCAGCAGCTTTGAAAACGAAGTGCGCGTTTTTTATCTCCCGGCTTACGGCATTTGCGCTATAGCCGCCGGCCTGGCTCTCATCTGCATCTGCCACTTTTTACCGCAAAAACTTGTAATTTTTACCAAAAGGCCAATTTTACCGGCAAGTTGCCTTATTATCTGGCTTATCATTGCCGCTTTTTGGCTGGGGCAAAACTGGCATAGCCAGGATAAATCAAAGAATTACATTGCCTATAATTATGGGCTTGATTTGCTAAAAGCCGTGCCGGAAGGAGGCATTATTTTCACTCCCGGCGACAATGCCGCTCAGCCAATTTTTTATTTTCAACAGGTAGAAAAGCGCTTCACCAAAGTGGCCGCCATCCATATTCCGCTCATTCCTTTCCCTTGGTACAAAGATATGCTGGAGCGCATTTACCCCGATCTCACCATTCCCCGGCGGGCCCGCACTCCGCTCGATATCATAAGAGCCAATATTGACAAGCGCCCTGTTTATTTTGTGCGCGCCGTGCCGGAAAAGGATATCCCCGGCTTTAAAGTTACTCCGGCCGGTTTTATTTACCGCGTATTACCGGAGGGAGCCCCCTATACGCCAAAGCTGCCGGACATAAGCAATTATGCACATTTATTTGAATATCATAAAATAGCCACCGATCTTAGAGAAGAATCCATCTATGCCGAATACCGCGACGGCTTTTTAAAACAGAGCATCGCCTTTTTGGAGAATCAGCAACTGGCCAGCGCCATAAAGATGCTGGAATTTACCGTCTCCCTGCCGCAAATGAATTTTATCGGCGACAAACAGGTCTATGCTTATGCCGTTTTTACCCTGGCTCAAAGCTATGCCATTAGCGGTAACAAGGAGAAAGCCATAGACCTGGGCGCCAGGTTGGTAAAGGAACGCCCCGATTTTACCCCGGTAAAAAAATGGCTCAGCAACTTGAAATGAAAATTCTCAATTTTAAAATTGAATCTTTTTTCTACTTGCTATAAGGTGGGGCGGTAGTGTGCGCGGCTTAAGGTAGCTATTTTCCGAAAGCTACCGCCAGTAGCCGTTTCAATTACGTTTTAGGTGCAATATGGGTGACATACAGGGAGGCGGCGTTTCTGGTGACGGTTACATCGAACGCCGCGAAGAAATCATGGCAGTGATGAAAAAAACTGCCTCATTTACCGAGGAGCTCTTGCAGGAAAATGAGCGTCTTCGGCAGCGGGTGTCAACTCTGGAAGCCCAGAAGAGTATGCCAGTGGCTGCCGATAACTCATTTGTCCAGGAGCTCATGGAACGCCTCAAACAAACAGAAAACGATAAGCAGGAGCTCTTCAGCCGTTTTCAGGAAGTTTCTGAAGAGAATCGCAACTTTGCCGAGCGCTATGTAGAAATAGAAGCCGAGAACAACAACCTCGCCAACCTCTATGTAGCCTCTTATCAGTTGCACTCCACTCTTGATTTTGACGAAGTTATTCAGATTATTACTGAAATTGTCATCAATCTCATTGGTGCCGAGGCCTTTGCCATTGCCCTCATCGATCCCAAAACCGAGGTGGTTAAAGCTGTTTCGGCCGAGGGCATCCGCCAGGAAGAATTTCCTACTGTTAAGCTGGGTGAAGGAGTTATCGGCAAAGTACTCGCCGATGGCGAACCTTTTATCCCGGATGCTCTGGACCCCGAAGCCAAGATTGATTTGACTAAACCGATTGTTGCCGTTCCTCTAAAGATTAAAGATCTGGTCTTTGGTGTTTTGTGCATTTACCGTTTCTTTGAGCAAAAGAAGGAACTGGTGGATGTGGACCGCGAGCTCTTTACTCTGCTTGCCGGCCACGCTGCCACAGCAATTTTTTCCTCACGGCTTTATACCGATTCAAACCGCAAGTTGCAAACCATCCAGGGTTTGATTCAGCTTATGGCCTCGTGAGCAAATAATGATGAATAACCACTAAGAGATAAAAAGATGGCTAAATTTACTGCATTAGTTGTTGAAGATTCACCCACCATGCGGCAGCTTATCTGCTTTGCTTTAAGGCGCGTGCGGGAAGTAACCGTGGTTGAAGCAAACGATGGTGTAGATGGTTTAAAGAAATTAAGTCAGCACCATGTCGATATTTTGCTGACCGATATAAATATGCCCATCATGGACGGCCTAAAGCTGGTTTCGATGGTCAGGAAAGATGCCAATTACAAAGAATTACCCATTATCATCATAACCACCGAAGGTTCACCGGAGGATCGCCAGCGGGCTCTGGCTCTCGGAGCTAATGCTTACATTACCAAGCCCATACAAGCACCACAGGTTATCAGCCAGGTAAAATCATTATTAAAGCTCCCTTAATCCGGCCTTAGTTCCATGCGTATTCTGATCATTGGTGCCGGTGATATTGGTTATACCATTGCTTCCCGGCTCGTTTCCGAGGGCGCGGAAGTAGTGGTGGTCGAAAGCGACCCGGCGCGCCGGCAATATTGCAACAACACTCTTGATTTAATGGTTTTTGACGGCAATGGTTCCGATCCGACAATTCTCAAAGAGGCGGGCATTGAAGTAGCCGACATGGTGGTAGCCGTCACCAAACAAGATGAAGTAAATATCACCGCCTGCCTTTTGGCCAAAATACTGGCTCCCAAAAGCACGCGCATTGCCCGCATAAGAAATCCCGAGCTTTCCAAACTTAGCGCTCTTTATGGCATAGAGGCCCTGGATTTGGCTCTCACCATCCACCCGGAAGGGCTGGTAGCTAAAAAGGTAAGCGACCTCTTAAACCACGACGGCGCGGTAGATTATATCAGCTTTGCCGACGGTATGCTCAATGTTCTGGGTATTCCGGTGCCCAAAGAGAGCCCGATTGTCGGCCAAAAACTCATGGATTTAGGCCAAAAATATGATTGGTGGCACAAAATTCTTTTGGCGGCCGTCCAGCGCGGCAGCGAAGTACTTATTCCGCGCGGTAATCTGGTAATTAATGCCAAAGATGTCCTTTATACCGTCACCACCCAGAGCTCTAAAAGCGAGGTGATGGCGCTCTTAAATTGCCCGGGCAAAGAGCCTAAAAATATCATGATGTATGGCAGCAATCATGTGGCCCGCGCTATTTTAGATCATCTGGAAAAAGAGGGGCTGGCTGTCAAATTAATAGAGCCCTCCATGGCGCGTTGCGAGGCCCTGGCCGATAAAGTGGCTTCTTCTACCGCCATTCTCCATGGCGAAGGCACCGATGAAACACTTTTAAAGAGCGAAAATATCCGCGGTATGGATGCCTTTATTGCCTGTTCGGAAGAAGAAGAAACCAATATTTTAGCTGCTGTTTTGGCCAAAAGACTGGGCGCCCGCTCGGTCATCGCCGTTACCAATAAGCTGATTTTTATGCCTATTTTAGCCGCCAACGGCATCAATATTGCCGTTAGCCCCAGCTACACCGCCATTGGCTCAATTTTGCAGTTTATCCGCCTGGGCCGCGTGCTTTCGGTGCAGCCGTTTTTTGACGATAGTGCCGAATTTATTGAATTTATCGTGCCGGAGGAGGCCCCGATTGTAGGGCAGGAACTGCGCAATTTTAAATTGCCGCACGAATCCATTCTCACCTCCATTGTGCGCCGCGATGAAGTAGTTATCCCGCGCGGGGAAACCATCATCGAGGCCGGAGACCGCGTTTTGGTCTTTACCAAGAGACGAGCCGTCCACAAAGTGGAGCAGGTTTTCTCCGCCGAAGTGAATTAATATGCGTCTCGGTAACCTCAATTTTTCCCGCTTACTTCATTTGCTCTCCGGCCTCACCATCGGCAGCGGCGTTTTTATGCTCATTCCCTTTCTGGTGGCTCTGGCCTACGGCGAAGGCGATGCCGAAGCGCATCTTTTGGCTGCCATCATCTCTCTGCTTTTGGGCGGCGTTATTTTTAAATATACCAAAAAAAGCGGCGGCGATATTTCTCACCGCGAGGGCATTGCTTTTGTGGCTCTTTGCTGGCTGCTTTTGGGGCCACTTGGCGCTCTGCCCTTTTATTTTTATGCCGAGCGCCCTGTGCGCCTCTTTCCGGAGCGGGCTAAAATCTCCGCTTATGCCGTCCCAATAGATAATATGGCTACTCACGGCTATTGTGAGGGCCTGGGCAGTGGCGGCCCGGGCAGTGAATTTTGCTCGCCAGCCAATTGCCTCTTTGAATCCATCAGCGGCATCACTTCCACTGGCTCCTCTATTTTGGGCGCCCCCAGTCTCTGGCAATCAATGGAACGCACCAGCGCCGAAGAGCTGCCCCACGGTATTCAGCTCTGGCGCCACCTTATCCACCTGATGGGCGGCATGGGCATCATCATCCTTTCTCTGGCTGTCATGCCGCTCCTAGGCGCCAGCGGTATGCAGCTCTTTAGAGCCGAGATCTCCGGCCCGGCCGCCAATAAATTCACCCCAAAAATTGCCGAAACCGCCCGCTGGCTCTGGTCTATTTACCTGGCTCTAACTCTGGTGCAGATTATTCTGCTAAGAATATGCGGCATACCGCTCTTTTCCGCCATTTGCTTTGCCTTTACCACCATTTCCACCGGCGGCTTTGCCCCACTGGCCGATAGCTCCGGCGGCCTTAATAATCCGGCAGCCGAGTGGACAATGATTATTATTATGATCAGCAGCAGTTTAAATTTTACTCTACACTTTATGTTTATGAAGAGAAAATTCAAAAGCTATATAAAAGATCCGGAATGTCGGGCCTATATCAGCACTATATTAGTAGTATCACTTCTGCTCGCCTTTATATTATTTTTCAATAACTATCACGACTTATCTTTTGCTTCCACTTTTAGAGTAGCCCTTTTTCATATTGTCTCCATCATCTCTTCTACCGGCCTGGCCTCCACAGATTTTGGTGCTTTTGACAGCATAACACCGCTCACCACCATGATCTTTATAGCTATTTCCTGTATCGGCGGCTGCGCCGGATCCACCGCCGGCGGCCTAAAATTCATCCGCGTGCAAATTGCCTTTAAATACGCCGGCCGCGAAATATACCGCCTGATTCATCCTAAAGCCATTGCCAATATAAGAATCGGCAATCGGGCAGTGAGCCAAAAAATCACCGACAGTATTTTTGGCTTTTTCGCTTTTTATATTGCCACTTTTACTATCTCCATGCTTTTTATCACCGCCCACGGCCATGATATTACCACCGCCGCTTCTTCCACCATAGCCTCGCTAAGCAACACCGGGGTGGGCGTAGCAAAAGTCGGCCCCTCTTATAATTACAATTACTTTTCTACCGATTTAAAATTGCTCTTTATGCTGCTCATGATCATGGGCCGCCTGGAGATAGTTAATCTTTTGGCTCTCTTTTCGCTGCGTTTTTGGAAGAAATAAAGGCGCCAAATTATCGGCAAGTCACAAAATAGCTAATATAACTAGTGAATTTTAGAATTGGCTGGCCATGAGTTTATCCACCAGTTTGGTGAATTTAGCCGGATTATCGAGCGGCGAGCCTTCGGCGAGAAGCGACATACCCCAAAGGAGCTCGGCTGCCTCTTCTATCCGCGCGTCTTCTTTGCAGGTTTTGGCAATTTTGGCCAAATTGGCAATAACCGGATGATGCGGATTAATTTCCATTACCCGCTTGGGGCTTAGAGCGGCGGCCGCTTTGCCTTGGCTCTGACGCAAAAGGCGCTCGATATGCGGGCTGTAATCATGCTCATCCACCACCAGACAAGCCGGCGAGCTGGTGAGGCGGCTGGAGAGGCGCACCTCTTTGAGCTCGTCTTTCAAGAGCTCCTGCAAGCGCTCCAAAAGCTCTTTGCACTCATCTTTTTCGGCTTCGCGCTCTTTTTTAGCCTCTTCACTAGCCTCTTCATCATCCAGGTCAACCTGCCCTTTATTGATGGATTTTAACTTTTTACCCTCATATTCGCCAAGATACTGCACCATAATCTCATCAACTGGATCAGTCAGATAAAGCACTTCTAAACCGCGTGCTTTAAAGCCCTCCAAGTGGGGCGAGCTCTCAATAACATCGCGCGATTCGCCGGTCATATAATAAATATCTTTTTGCCCCTCTTTCATGCGCCCCACATAATCGGCCAGCGATGAAAGCTTTTCCTTATCGGCGGAGGAGGCAAAGAGGAGTAGCGCAGTCAGGCGATCTTTATTGGCGCTGTCGGAAGTAAAGCCCTCTTTGAGAGCGCGGCCAAATTCCTGCCAAAAGGCCACATAGGCTTCGTATTCTTTTTCTTTAATATCTTTTAAAGTATCCAGGATCTTCTTGGTGAGGGCCTTTCTAATGGCGGTAATCTGCCGATTATGTTGCAAAATTTCGCGCGAGACATTGAGCGGCAAATCGGGAGAATCCACCACACCACGCACAAAGCGCAAATAAGTGGGCAACAGGTCTGTGCAATGGTCCATAATTTTCACATGGCGCACATAGAGAGAAAGCCCGCCCTCATAGCCTTGATAAAAGAGGTCAAAAGGCGCAGCGCCGGGCAAATATAAGAGGGCCTGGTATTCCATAGTGCCTTCGGCTTTTTGGGCAATGTGGCGCATGGGGTCGCGCCAATCGTGAGTCAAATGGCGATAAAATTCTTTATATTCGTCTTCGCTCACTTCGCCGGAGCCGCGCAGCCAAATGGCCTTCATGGAGTTGATGGTCTTAAACTCATATTTGGGCTCTTTGTCTTTAGGCTCTTCACCCTCTTTATGTTCTTCATAAATGGTGCTTTTAAGTTTAATGGGGTAGCGCACAAAATCGGAATATTTTTTGATTAAATCACTCAAAACCCATTCATCGGTGTAATCGGCCAGCCCTTCATCGAGATCGGCCGGCTTTAAGGTGAGCACAATTTTGGTGCCGTGCTCCGGCAAAGTGCTCTCTTCCAAAGTATAGCTGCCGTCACCCTTTGATTGCCAGTGCCAGGCTTCTTTATCGCCGGCCTTTCTGGTGTAAAGATCAACCAGCTCGGAAACCATAAAAGCAGAATAAAAGCCCACACCGAATTGACCAATCATTTCAGGTATTTCGGCTTTTGCTTTTCCGCCTTTCAGCTGGCGCAAAAGCTCTTTAGTACCCGATTTGGCAATGGTGCCGATATTGGCAATCACTTCATCGTGATTCATGCCGATACCATTATCGGTAATGGTAAGCGTGCGCGCTTTTTGGTCCCAATCAATGGTAATAAGCGGCGTACCCTCGGCCAGAGTGTCATCGGTCAAAGTAGCATAGTGCATTTTGTCCAAAGCATCGGAAGCGTTGGAAATAAGCTCGCGCAAAAATATCTCTTTGTTGGAGTAGATGGAATTAGTCACCAGCTGCAAAAGCTCAGCTGTTTCAGCTTGAAATGAAAATGTCTCACTCACGATATTCTCCTCTAATGGGCCGGGCCCAAAAACTAGGCTAAAGATAGGCACCTCTAAAAGCTTGTCAAGGGGCGCTAAAATTGGGTAAGCATAAAAATAGCTTATGCGGCATTTAAACAAAAATGCCGAATATTTATTAAGCAGGGAGGTTTGCAATGAAAGTAGCTCATGTATGTTTGCCTGTTTTCGTGATTTCTCTTTCTTTTTTCAGCGCAGAGGCTTGTGGAGCCGATAATAATAATAGCTGGCCTAATAATGGTGGTGCAAAACTAACACATACAAACGATGCCCAAAGTGATGCCGGCAACATGGAGCCCAGCGAACTGGATATGGCCGTTTTAGCCGAGATAAACCTGGCCCGGGCCAACCCCAAAAATTATGCCGAAACTTATATCGCCCCGCTATCCGGCCGCTTTAGCGCCGAATATTTTAATGAATGTATCGAAGAAATGAAGGCCTTAAAACCCCTGCTGGATTACACCTTTAGCCCCGCTCTCTGGCGCATGGCCAAAGCTCACGCCGACACTCAGGGCAAAACCGGACAAACCGGCCACGACCGCACAAACGGCAAAACTTTTGCGGTAGCGCTAGGCGATTATTGCTCTTCTTATATCCAAGGCGGCGAAAATATCTCCTATGGCTATAGCGCAGCCCGCGATATTGTTATTCAGCTCCTGGTTGACGACGGCGTAACGACACGCGGCCACCGCAAAAATATTTTGAGCACCTCCTATACCCAGGCCGGTGCCGCCGTAGCTCCCCACTCTACTTATCGCAATATGTGCGTTATTGATTTTGCCAATGGTTGCGTAGAGAAAAAATAAGTTTACCTTTGGCTTCCGCCGCCTCTTCCTGTTTTCCTGTTTTCCTGTTTTCTTTCGCACTTGCACCCATTAAAAGATTTAACTCATTTCATTACTCTTAGTATTTTACTCTTAGTATTTTTGTACATTAAGTTAAGGTATCAAAATTTGGGGGAGCGAACAGGCAGGCAAGCTTAAAGCGCAGGATTATTCACTGATGCATTGGTGATCATCGGGAATATCACCGTTGTACGCGCCTTGGGCAGTAAAATCACATCTGGTATTGCCGGAGAAAACAATATTTCCTTCAAAAGTAACATCAGAGCCGCTTCTCAAAACCAGAGCGCCTTCGCTACCTTTGCCACCATTCATAAAGCTGGCATTTTTAATGGTGCTGGCTTGTGAATCACGGGTATATTCAATATGGCCCCACTGTTTACCGCTATGGGCAGTAGTAAAAATAGTGTTTTCAATATTAAGAGAAGCATTGTTAACAGTAATATTTACACCATCTTCAATGCGCACTTCACCAACTTTAATATTCAAAGTAGCATTTTCAGATACATCTAACCAATCTTTTACAATAAACGGCACCGGCTGAGCAACCCAGGTAGCGTCCTTAGTAACATAGCCAGCTTCCAGCGCAATTTGGGTATAAGTATCTGTAGCTTTAAGAATCGGGCTGAGCTGACCAACGGCTTCCGGGTGAGCAAAAACAGCATTAGCACTAGACATATCAGCAAAGAAGTTCTCGGTAAATGAAGGTACAACGGCCTTCTGTTCCAAAACAACGCCGCTCTCTTTGGGAGCTACAAAGTCGCAATGGTCAATAGAAGCGCCGCGGCTTTTGATTCTAATAGCTTCTGTAGCATATTCAAAGATAGTATAAGCAAATCTGCTGCTGGTTTGAGCTTCGTCTTCAAATTTTATCCCATTCCAATCTCCGGCGCTAGGCTCGCTGGCGGTTGAAGTAAAGAGTATTTGCTTTTCTTTTTTGCCTTCACAGAAAATAGCGCCATTGGTGGCTACAGTGATGGAACCACCGATATTCATAAAGAAAGTATTGCTATCTTCAATAGTAAGGGCGGCATTCAAATCAACCCAGTTTTCAAGCTCAAAAGGAATCGGTTGATATTTCCAAGTGGCTTTACTGGTAACATGGCCGGACGGGACAAAAATCACCGAAGAAGCGGTATCATCTATTTTGATGGTTCCAACTGAGCGCAAAGCATTGGGATGAGCTTTAATGGCATAAGCGCCGTTCATTTTGGCAAAATAGTTGCCGCTAAATGAATCGAGAGTGACATTTTCGCCCAGGACAACACCAACATCTTTCGGAGCAATAAAGTCACAGTTGTCAACAGAAGCGCCGATTTTGTCCATTTTCAAAGCTTCTGTAGCATATTCAAAGATAGTATTAGAAAATTTGCTGCCATTGGCGGCTTCATTGTCAAAATCAATACCTTTCCAATAACCGGCGGAAGGAATATCGGTATCGGCAGTAAAGATAATAGTTCTGTCTTTATCACTTCCGCCCTCGGAAAGAATGCGGCCGCCACCACCAATGGTAAGACTAGCTTCGCGCCCCATTCTTATGGTAGCACCGGGCTCGATGGTCAAAGTGGCGTTTTCTACAGTAACCCAACCTTTAATGGTGTGAGAACCCCGCCAAGTGGTATTGGCTTTAATAACTTCTCCTTCGTGAACGTAAGAGGAGCCGCCGTCCAAAATGATACAACTCGGAACACTCAGCGACAAGAGCGATGAGAGGGCCAGTACCGGCAACGTCTGCTTTAATTTCATGGTTTACTCCTTTTGTTAATATGGCTAAATAGCCAAGCATGTTTTGAAAGTGTAATGTATTTATTAATTTAAGTCAAGGCAAGTGATGTGAGCTAGGTCACGGACAGCAAAAAATCGCAACTATTTCACATTTTCATAATGTGTCCACAGGCGAATGATTTTTACTGCGCCTTCATATTCTATTCCACCATCGGTAATTGCTTTATTGATTATCTCGTAAACCAACCTGTGTTTTATATTTATTCTTCGGGAATAAAGTCCGCTAAGATTGCCAACAAGCTCTTCATATGGCGGCTCTAGCGGATTCTTTCTAAGAATTTCGATTAGCGCTTTTGCTTTGCCATCGAGCAAAGCTGCTTTGAGATTTTTGGCATCTTTGGCTGCCTGCTGGTCGTAATAATATATTTCGCTAAGCAAAATAAAGAAGGCTAATGTAAAAATAGCGCTGGGGTATGGTGATGAGATTAGCTATCCGCTCTGATGGTGGCGCTGGCCAGCATGGAAGTGGTGGTGTAAATGGTCTCATTGGCTTTACGCAAACGGTGAGCCAGAGCAATAGCTACCGATTTATAAAACTTAGCCGCCATTTCAAAATCGGAATTAATGATTTTTTCCAAATCGCTGCGCTTTAAAACAATGAGCTGCGTATCGGTAATAGCTTTGATGGTGGCACTGCGCGTGGCATCATCAAGAAGCGACATCTCACCGAAATAATCCATCTCGCCGAGAGTATTAACTTGAATCGGCGGCGAATTAGGATCTTTATCCACCATAACGCCCACCCGCCCATGCTTAATAACATAAAGAGCGTCACCGGCATCGCCGACCCGGATAATATCCTCGCCGGCAGGCACATTTTTGGAAAAAATCACGCGGTTAAAACGCATAATTTCCATAGTGGAGAAGTATTTAAAAAATGAAGTACCACGCAAAAGTTCTGTGTTTTCCATAGTTCCCCCAAACAAAGCTGCATAATTATGGCATATATAAAAAAAGCGGTCAAGAATGAGAAAACAATTTTTATAATTAATTGTTTAGAGGCGGCGGGCTGGTTAATTAAAGGCGCTCTTCATAAAAATCCAGGAAGTTAACCCGGCGATCCGAAACTTTGTATTCTATCACATCTTTAAAGCCGCGGCCTTCCCCGGAATGTTGATATGGGAAGGGGCGCACACACTCTACGCGCACGCTCTCGACCAGAAAATCTTTAACTTGGCGGAAATCGCGGAAAGAACCATCCCAAAAAGAACCCAGGCGGGCTAAAACATGGAAAGGACCAATACTGGCCAGACGCAAATTCATCATATCCGGCGAAATACCGGCAAAAGGATAAGCTCTAAGGCCATAACCGAAAAACGGCGTTGTCGCCACACCGGCCATGGTGAGCGGCCCTTCGTATAAAAGCTCCCCTTGCTCAATGGGCATCAGGCGATCGCCGCGGCGCGGATCGACATAAAAGCAGCGCTTGCCGGTATTATATACGCGCATTTCCACTGAAGAGCCGGAGCGCACCGCCCGGGGCAAAGTGCGCAAAAAAGCACCGGCAAAATAACCGGCCAGCGTTTTAAGCATGGGGCCGATGACAGGAGTAGAACCAAAGTTGTCTTTTACCCAATTATAATCATTTAAAACAACGGCATCATAGCCCTGGCCGCCAAAAAAGAAATACTCGCCATCGGCTTCAATCATGGGGATAGTTACAGTATTCGCCACTTTGCCCTCTAAAAGACGAGCAACATTTTTAACCGGATTACTGGTGCCCAAAACGCCGGAAAGGCCGTTGCCGGTGCCGAGTTTCAAAGCGCCGATGCGCGGAGCGGAAAGGAGCGGTTGCACTTCGCCGGTGCGCTCATAAACGCGCCGCCGCCAATCATTGCTTTCATCAATATATTTATAAAGCATATTGATGAGGTTGGTGAGCGTGCCGTCACCACCGCCGCAAACCACGGTGCCATACCCCTGCTGGACAATCTCGCGCACAAAGTTGCCGGCTTCATCCAGCGAATGAGAAAAATAAACATGCTCTTTGCCCACCAGGCGCCACATGCGCTTAACTACGCTTTTGGTCACCCGCCGGGCATTAGCATTTAAAACCACGGCGATTTTTTCCGGATCGGGAATAGCCACAGGCAGACTTTCCGGCTCGGAGGCAAATTCTGTTAGTTTTGTATGATCTATAGCTGCCATACCGTGCTCAGCGGGATCAGCAATCCAAAATAACTGGCTTTTAGACCTAGCTGTTTGTTCCATTTTTCACCTTTGGCTCCTCTAGCGGAGCAAGATAAAAAGGAGTTTACGCATTATGCGCTAAAAAGTGAATACTTTTTCGTAGTACTGACAAAAATGTCAGACTTTTATGTATTAGTGGGAGAAACGCCCGTAGCGGATAAAGGAGGGCATATCATCTCCCTCAAAGGCCAAACTTGATTGGTGAGTAGGTGTTGCAGAGGAAAGTGTGGTACTACCACCACGCTTGCCGGCACCTTCTTCCGCACTATGGCCGGGAGCAAAAAGCGAATTAATTTGAATATTTTTATTCTTTACTGTGGCCTGCACATAATCGTTATCGGAGTCCATATCGAGGTCATAGCCGCTGGCTATCACCGTAACTTTGAGATCATCACCCATGTTCGGGTCGGAAACCTTGCCAATCTTTACAATATGAGCTTCGGGATCAACCAACTCCCGCACTTTCGCGCTAATATAACGAAACTCTGAACCAGACATTTTAGAGGCCGAAATATTAACCAATACTTTCATGGCCCCTTCCAGAGAAATATCGTCAAAAAGCGGGTTTTCAATAGCTTCTTGTAAGGCTTCCTGGGCTCTGTTCGGCCCACTCGCTACACCCTGGCCGATGAGAGCGCGTCCTTGATGCAGCAGAGTAGTCTGGACATCGGCAAAATCGGCATTAATCCGGCCAGGTATCGTAATAATCTCACTAATGCCGCGCACAGCATTAACAAGAATATCATCCGAAACATCTAAAAGCACATCCATATCTTCATCTGGATCTTCAACTACCGAATAAACCTTTTCCAGGGGAATAACTATAATAGAATCCACAAATTCGCGTAAATTTTTAATACCGGTTTCGGCCTGTCTTTTACGCACAACACCTTCATCTTCAAAGGGCATGGTTACTACGGCTAAGGTAAGTGCCCCAAGTTCTTGAGCAATCTCGGCAATAATGGGAGCGGCGCCGGTACCAGTACCGCCGCCCATGCCACAAGTAACAAATATCATATTGGCACCAAATAGCTGCTCTTTAATAGTTTCCCGCGCTTCTTCGGCAGCTTCGCGGCCAATTTGGGGGTTACAACCTGCCCCTAGGCCTTTGGCACATTTTTCACCTAATTGTATTTTATTGGGCGAAAGATTATTCTCTAAAGCCTGGATATCGGTATTGGCGGCAATAAATTCCAAATCCTGGACTCCGCTTTTTATCAAATTATTGACGGTATTTCCGCCGCAACCGCCGACGCCGATAACTTTAATTATCGTTTGGGCCCTGTTTTCATTTACATAGTTAATCATTTTTCCGCTCCCCTCAGCAGCAATTATGACTAGTGAAAATCCTTAAACAAACCAATTAATTGACTAAAAATACCGCCACCTCTGCTCCGGCTTACTCCAGGCTTACCCTGGCGGCTGAAAATTTGCTTCTCGGCATAACGCAAAATACCCACGGAGGTAGAATAAATGGGGTTTAAAACCTCATTGGAGAGGCCACCTAAATCGGCTACATTGGGATAACCGATACGGGTCGCCGGGAGACCGATAATATTCTGGGCCATTTCGTCAATACCGGGTAATAAGCTGGTGCCCCCGGTCAGCACCAAACCGGAAGGTATTTTAGAGCCGGATTTTTCAAGCTCCGGCAAAATATGGCGGAAGAGGTCGTCCACTCGGTCCTGAATAATCTGGCACAAAAGTTCTTCGCTCTTTTTCTCCGGTGCCCGCCCGCCGATGCGCGGCACATCTATTAATTTATCTTTGCCGGCCATAGCCGCTATGGCTTTGCCATATTGATTTTTGAGCTCTTCGGCAGCCGAAAGGGGCGTTGAGAGCACCTGGCTTATATCGTTGGTAATTTGGCTGCCGGCAATATCGACAACCGAGGTGTAAACCAGGCTGTTATTGGACCAAATGGCTATATCACTGGTGCCGCTGCCGATATCGACAAGCGCCACACCGAGTTCCTGTTCGTCTTTGGACAAAACGGCATAAGAAGAGGCCAGCTGCCCTAAAATGACATCTTGGACATTAAGGCCGCATTTTTCGCAGCAACGAATAATATTTTGCTCGGCCGCCCTGGAGCAGGAGACAATATAAACATTGGATTTCATCTTGAGCCCGCTCATGCCCAAGGGTTCTTTAATGCCATCTTGGCCGTCAATAATATAATCCTGCGGCAAAACATGAATAATATCGCGATCATCGGGCATATTTAGAGCTTTGGCGTTATCCAGCACCCGCTCAATATCATCTTCGCACACTTCTTTATTTTTGAGCGTTACCTGGCCATCGGATTTATCGCCTCTGATATGGGTGCCGGTGATGCCCACATAAACATCGTCTATTTTACAACCGCTGGAGTTTTCCGCCTCTTCAATAACCTGGTGGATGGAATCGACAGTGCTGGAAACATTTACCACCATCCCCTTGCGCAAACCGTCGGCCGGCACACTGCCAAAACCACGGATATTTTGCAAAACGCCGTTTTCATTTATTTCACCCACAAGAGCGCAAACTTTGCTGGTGCCAATATCAAGTCCCACAATAATTTCTGACTGTCTGGGCATTGAAATTCTCCTTATTAAACATTATCTGCCAGCCAACTTGGCTACCACCAGTTGACGCTGTTTATCATTATCCAAATAGAGTATCCGCGCTTTTTTCGACTGCTGTTTTAAAGTAGCTAATACCCTGGCCGCCCTATCTAATTTATCATTATAGTTGCCATATCCCAGGTTAATTCTTAAAGGCCCGGGAGCAAATTCCACCTCTATACCGGAAAAAGTGTTACAATGCACCTCTTCAATTTTATAACCTTTAAAGGCCGCGCTGTTTTTTATCAAGGCCATAGTATTAAAAGCGAGTTTTACCAGCGATTCGGCATCCTCTTTATGGCTCATAAAAAACTGCTTTTCTATACCGGTAATAAGCGGAAAGTTATTTGCAGCGGAAAGGGGGGCCGCCACAAAGGGAAAACCTTCGTCATCAACAAAATAGAGTTTTTCCAAGGCTATCACGGCCATTGGCGTCCGCTCGCTTATCTCTATTAACATCCGATCGGGTAATTGCCTCTGCACATTAACATCCCTAATCCAAGGATGAGCCGCCAGTTTAGCAGCTATAGCGGCCGGGTCAAGCTCCAAAATAGGGGTGCCCTTTTTTATCATACCTGTTGTAAGTACTTCTTTTTCGCTAAGTTCTTTATTGCCTACAATATGTACGGTTTTAAGCATGAGTTTTGGCGATTTCACCATTTTCTCATAGCCTTTTAACGACAGAATAAAGAGCGCTACAGCGGCGCAAATAACCAGCGTAACAGTGGTAACGACGCGCAAAAGGTGGTGGGCCTGGCTAAGGCGCACCAGGCGCTCTTCGTTACTACTAGGCAGACGGCGATTACCTGTGGTGCGTCTTCTAAAACCGTCTTTATTTTTATTTGCTCTACCAGCCATAGCGCTTTTTATTCCTAATTCACCGTTAATGCTTAAAACTAGCCTTTATCCTTTAAATTATGAGCCGCAAGTAATATTTCTTCGCATAAATCGGCAAAAGTAAGCCCGGCATAAGATGCCATTTTGGGCAATAAACTGGCCGCTGTCATACCGGGCAGCGAGTTCATCTCCAAAATATATATACCTTTTTCCGCTGTAGCATTTTCTTCCACAATAAGATCCGCCCTGGCCGCTCCGCTACAACGGAGCACTTTATAGGCTCTCTCGGCCAGGTGCAAGACCTTGGCGTTTAATTCATCACTTATGGGTGCCGGCACAATATAGCGATTTTCGTGACATTCATATTTGGCTTCGTAATCATAAAAAGCGCTTTTGGCTACGGCTATTTCCAAAGTGGCCAGCGCTTTGCCGTTAAGGACACCGGAGGTAATCTCCTTGCCGGCGATGAATTTTTCCACATGGATTACCTGGTCATATTTAAAGGCTTCGGCAATAGCAGCCGGGAGATCTTTGGCCTCTTTGACAATTGTCACCCCAAAACTTGAACCCTCACTGTTGGGCTTTACCACCACCGGGAAGCCAAAGGGGAGCTCCGGCACTTTTTCGCCTTTATTGAGCACAATATGCGGCACAATGGGCAGGCCGGCGGCGGCAAAGAGAATTTTGGCTGTCTCTTTATCCATAGCGGCGGCACTGGAGAGCACATCACTGCCGCTATAGGGGATGCCCATGACTTCCAATAGGCCCTGCACGCAGCCGTCTTCGCCATAGCGGCCATGAAGGGCCAAAAAGGCCACATCGATTTTTTTGGCCGCAAGCTGGGCGGCCAAATCCGGCCCCACATCTATGAGCTCCACATTGTAACCCTTCTCTTTTAAAGCGTTAAAGCAGGCCTCGCCGCTATTTAGAGAAACCGGGCGCTCGCTCGACATACCGCCATAGAGAACAGCCACCTTTTTTTGTTTCATGCTATCTTTAGTAAAAACCATTTTATCCCTCATTTCGGCCGGCCTCTTTTAAGAGCGCCTCGCCTACGGTAAACAAGTTACCCGCCCCCAGAGTTAAAAATATATCACCGGGTTTAAGATCACTTATAAGTTGCTTTTTTAGCTCTACAAAATTGCTGGTATAATGCACATGGCTCTGCCCGCTATTTTGCACCGCTTTAAATAAAAGCTCCCCGCTAACACCGGCAATGGGCTCTTCACCGGCACTATATACATCGGTTAAATAAAGTTCATCGGCCGCCATAAAAGCTGTCGAAAACTCCTTTAAAAGCGCCTTGGTGCGGCTATAGCGATGGGGCTGAAAAGCCACCACCAAACGCCGCCCGGCAGTAGCCTCTTTTAAAGCGCTTAATGTTGTCTTTATTTCTGTCGGGTGGTGGCCATAATCGTCGATAACGGTTACGCCGGCTACTTCGCCTTTTAATTCCAGACGCCGGCCGACTCCGTGATAGTTTGCAAAAACTTCTTTAATAACGCCTGGTTTTACACCAAGTTCATGGGCTACGGCAATAGCGGCCAAGCTATTTAAAACATTATGACGCCCTAAAAGGTGCAAATCTATAGTCGCGCATTTTTGGCCATTATGCCAGAGGTCATAGCGCATAAGGCCCTCTTCCAGGCGGATATTAGCGGCCCGCCACATGGCCTTTTCACTAAAGCCATAGGTGATGACCGGACGCGTAAGTTCAGGAATAAGCCCTGCTACTTCCGCATCATCCAAGCAGGCAATAACCCGCCCGTAAAAAGGCACTTTTTGGGCAAATTCTTTAAAAGCGGCGCGAATTTCGCTAAGGCCGCCGGTGTAATGGTCGAGGTGGTCGGCCTCAATATTGGAAATAACGGCAAAAGTGGGAAAAAGGCGCAAAAATGAGCCATCGCTCTCATCGGCTTCGGCCACCAAATATTCGCCGGCGCCATAACGGCCGTTGGTGCCCAAATCGCGCACAATACCGCCCACAATGGCCAGCGGGTCGCACCCGGCTTTTACCAGTAATGTGCTGATGAGCGAGGTAATAGTGGTTTTACCGTGCGTGCCGGCCACACAAATGCCGTATTTATAGCGCATGAGATCGGCGAGGATTTCGCTCCGATGCACAATGGGAATATTTTGCTCTTTAGCGGCCAGTACTTCGGGATTTTTACTATTTAGCGCACTGGTCACCACCAGCACATCGGCGCCTTTTACCTGCTCTTTGGCATGGCCTTCATAAATAGTAGCCCCAAGAGCGCGCAAACGGGTAACCGTCCCGCTGATATTGAGATCACTGCCGGTCACAATAAAGCCCTCTTTTATAAGCACTTCGGCAATAGCACTCATCCCGATGCCGCCGATTCCCACAAAATGGACTCTTTTGACCAAACCTCTAAACATCGGCTTTTTCCTCTTTGGCGCCGGTCCCACTTTGGCGGCCGGAAAGAGTTATAAGAGCAGCGGCAATCTGCGCAGCGGCATTTACTTTGCCGAGTTCACGGGCTTTTTGAGCCATGTCTTTAAGAGCTGCCGGGTGAGCGGCCAAATCGCTCACTTTTTGGCTGAGTAAAGCCGGCGTTGTCACTTTTTGCTCCATTATGATGGCCGCCCCATAATTGGCCAGATATTTGGCATTAAAAAACTGATGATTATCGCTGGCATAGGGGAAAGGTATCAAAATAGCCGGCCGGCCGATAGCCGCTATCTCGGAAATGGTCATAGCGCCGGCGCGGGCAATAATGAGGTGTGCACCGGCGTATCTTTCGGCCATTCTGGTATCAAAAGCAAAGACCTCGGCCGCTATTCCAGCCGCGCTATAAGCTGCTTGCAGAGTTTCCACATCGCTCTTGCCGGCCTGGTGGACAATTTTAAGGCCTTTTATCTCCTTTAAAGCTGGCGCGGCATCAGCCAAAAGTTCGTTTATGGCATGAGCACCTTGGGAACCACCGGCCACCAAAAGGTTAAATTCCTCCTTAGGCTCCTCATAGATCTTTTCCCGGGCGGCAATAATTTCACTGCGCACCGGATTGCCCAAACAGCGCACTTTTTTCACCGGGAAGCGCTGTGTGGGCATACCGGTATAAATCTCACGCACTAATTTGCTCAAAATGCGGTTAGTTAGGCCGGGGAAGGAATTTTGCTCCATAATAGCGGTGGGAACACCTTTGAGCCAGGCGGCTAAAACAATGGGCCCGGCAGCATAACCGCCAACACCGATAACGGCTATGGGCCGTTTTTCTTTAATCAGCTTTAAACTGGCAAAAAGCGCCTTAGGCAGAGCAAAAAGCGCTTTTATGGTATTTTTTAGGCCCACTCTTTTTAAAGGGCGCACCGGGAGGTTATGAAGTTTAAAGCCCGCTTCCGGCACCAAAGTGGCTTCCATGCCGGCAGCTGTGCCCACAAATTCTACAGTTAAATCCGCATTATCGCCTACAAGTTGCCGCGCCACTGCCAAAGCCGGCATCACATGGCCGCCGGTGCCGCCGCCAGCTATAAAAATAGTATCCATCTTAAGCCTCTTCCGCTTGCCGGGCCAAACTCAGTAACAAACCGGTGGCGGCCAGCGAAACAATCAAATTACTGCCCCCGTAACTTATAAAAGGCAATGTCAGGCCTTTATTGGGCAAAACACCGGTTACCACACAAATATTGGTAACCGCCGTGGTAACAATCATGAAAGTGATTCCAAAAGCCAGGTATTTGGCAAAATTATCTTGTAATTTAAAGGCAATACGCAAACCGATAACGCCAAAGCTCACAAAGGCCAGCACAATAAACAAAAGGCCGATGAGCCCCAATTCTTCGCCCACAATACTTAAAATAAAATCAGTGTGATTTTCCGGCAAAAAGAAGAGCTTTTGCTTACTCTCCCCAAGCCCCAGGCCAAAAACACCGCCGGAGCCCATGGAGATAAGTGATTGCACCGTTTGGTAGCCAAGGTCCTGTCTGAAAGACCAGGGATCAAGCCAGGCCAAAACGCGTTTTAGGCGGTAATCTTTTCTAATTATCAAAATATAGGCTATAGGCACCAGAGCCATTAAAAGCACCACTAAATAGCGCCATTTTAAGCCGGCCGAGACCAAAAGCGCGATAATAAAAATTTCCATCAATACAGCGGTGCCAAAATCGCGCTCGGCGAGAACCAGCACCACCGGCACATGAGCAATAACAAAAACCGGGAGCAAACCGGGTTTTTCATCTTTATTATCGGCCCTTTTACCCAAAAGGAAAGAGAGATACAAAACTAAAGATAGCTTGGCAAATTCGGATGGCTGAAAGCCAAAAGAGCCAAAATTTATCCAGCGACGGGCGCCGTTGGCCTCTTTACCGATGCCGGGAATCAGTACCAAAAGCAAAGTAATAAGCGTAACGGTAAAAAGCGGCCAAGCCAATTTTTTCACCTGAGCGCTATCGAGTAAAGAGGCTATGAGCATAGCGATAAGGCCGAGAGACACCCAAATCAGCTGCCGGGTGAGAAAATGCTGCGGATCGTTAAAATCACGCGCCGCTTTGGCCACGCTGGAAGAGTAAACCATCACCACGCCCAAGGCCACGAGGGCCATGGTCACCCAGCTTAAGAGTATATAGGCGGGGATATGTTGATGTTCTCTATCCATTCTCTTTAACCCAGGCGGCTACCAGTTCTTTAAATTTTTGGCCGCGCACTTCAAAATTCGGAAATTGATCATAACTGCTACAAGCCGGCGAAAGTAAAATCTCATCACCAGGCGCCGCCGCTTTAATAGCGGCTTTAAGGGCCTCATCCATGGTGGTAACCACTTCTACCGGCACGGCATCTTGCAAAGCATCCGCGATGAGCCCGGCGGCGGCACCAAAGAGTACAGCTTTTTTCACCTTGCCGGGTGCCGCCGCCCTGGTGGCCAAATAGCCGCCGCCTTTATCTTTGCCGCCGGCGAGGAGAATTACCGGGCCTTTTAGGGCTTTTAGCGCCGTGGCCGTAGCCTGGTCGGATGTAGCTTTGGAATCATTATAAAATTTTAGGCCGGAGGCACCCTCTAGCGGCTCCAGGCGGTGTTCTATGCCTTTAAAAGTGGGGTAACTTGCCTTAATGGCGGCAGCCTCGGCGCCGGCGAGCAAAGCCGCACTGATAGCGGCGGCGGCGTTTAAATGGTTGTGCGCGCCGACCAGTATGGGGTGTTTTAGGTCAAAAGCCACATCTTTTACCCCCGGAAGGCCGCTTATTGTGAGCTCGTCGCCTTTAACGAGAGCGCCGGGCACACAAAGATTAGAGGTGCCAAAATGGATCTTTTGCGGCGCGGTATCTTTGGCCAGAGCGAGCACATTTTCATCATCGGCGCCGATAATGGCCAAATCACCGGGCCCCATGAGTTCCAAAAGGCGCCTTTTGGCCGCTCCGTACTCGGCCATGGAGGGGTAGCGATCCAGATGATTGGGCGTCAAATTTAGCCAAAGAGCAATATGCGGGTGAAAATGGCGCGTTGTCTCCAGCTGAAAACTGGAGCACTCAATCACTGCCTGCTCATATTTTTCGCCGCTCATAAGAGCCCGCGAAAGCGGTGTGCCGATATTACCGCCGACAAAAGTCTTAAAACCGGCGCCGCTTAAAAGATGACCGATGAGCGAAGTTGTGGTGGTTTTGCCGTTGGAGCCGGTGATGGCAATAATATTGCCCTTAAAAAAGTTACTGGCCCACTCGAGTTCGCCCACTACCGGCACTCCGGCCGCTTTAGCGGCTTTGATGGGAGCTATATCTTCGGGAATACCCGGCGAGAGGATAACTAAATCAGCGCCGGTAAAGTATTTTTCATCATGTCCGCCCAGGTTGTAAGTAATGCCGCACTTAGCCTCAAGCTCATGTAAGTCCAGCTTTTCGTAGGGGGTGCGATCGCTCACTGTCACATCCATTTTTAAGCTATGACAAAAGAGCGCGGCGGCAATACCGCTCTTCCCAAGGCCGCAAACGGTTACTTTTTTACAAATCGGCGCCGCCAGTATAGCAGCTATTTTTTCTTCAATATTAGCCATTAACGCACCTTTAGTGAAGCCACGGCCAGCATAGCCAGCATGATGGAAATAAGCCAAAAGCGCACAATAATCTTGGGCTCGGCCCAGCCTTTTAATTCAAAATGGTGATGCACCGGAGCCATTTTAAAAATGCGCTTGCCGGTGAGCTTGAAACTGGCCACCTGCGTGATAACCGAAAGAGCTTCCATCACAAAAATGCCATGGATAATCACCGACAAAAATTCATTTTTGGTGAATACAGCCACCGCCCCGAGAGCGCCGCCCAAAGCGAGGCTGCCCACATCGCCCATAAAAACAGTAGCCGGATAGGTGTTGTACCACAAAAAGCCGAGGCCCGATCCGGCCATGGCGGCACAAAATATGGCCAGCTCCGAAGTGCCCACCATGTGGGGAATTTTTAAATAATAAGCAATATTAAAATCGGCCAGGACACTGCCGGCAGCATAAGAAAGAATAAGGAAAGTGAGTGCGCTGACAATAGTTGGCCCAATGGCCAGACCATCGAGACCATCGGTTAAATTGAGAGCATTGGAAGTAGCGATAATCACTAAAAAAGCAAAAGGTACATAGCCCCACCAGGTGATATCGGGATGAAAAGTCTTCACCGCAATAAAAGGAAAGGAGATGCGGCTATCAATGGGCAGCGTTTGCAAAAAAGGAATAAGCCCCTGAGACTGGGCCCAAACTAAAAGAGCAACAAGGCTAAGCACTATTAATTCAAAGATAATTTTAAAGCGCCCTGGTAAGCCTTTGGAATTTTTATAACGCACCTTGCGGTAATCATCGATAAAGCCTATGGCCCCAAAGCCCAGCGTAATGAGCATAACGGCAATAACAAAACCGTTGGAAAGATCGGCCCAGAGCAAAGTAGAAAGGAGTAGCGAAAAAAGCATAAAGAGCCCGCCCATGGTAGGTGTGCCGCTTTTGCTTTTATGGCGCTCCGGGGTATCTTCGCGCACATTGCTGACGCCATATTGTAATTTTTTTAAATAATTAATAAATTTTGGGAAGAACAAAAACATTATCAAAAGAGAGGTAATAGCTGCGCCGATAATACGAAAAGAGGGATAACGAAAAACATTAAAAGCACTGATATGAGCGGCCAGGGGCCATAGTAAATGATACAGCATCTTATATTACCTCATCAGCCATTTTGCGCCATAAGCGCTGCTATAACCTTTTCCATTTGCGCCGAGCGCGAACCTTTAACCAAAAGAAAACTACCGGCAGGCACCAGCTCTTTAATTTTTTGAGCTGCCTCTTCGTGGCTCGCCGCCCGCACGATTTTCAAGCGACTCCCCGCCTTCTCTTCAGCTCCGTCGGCAATAAAAAAGCTCTTTTCGCCAACAACAAAAAGATAAGCAAAATCACGGGCAGCAATCCAGTGCCCAAGATCTTTATGGAGCGCCTTAGAAGAAGTACCGAGCTCGCCCATGTGGCCGAGAATAAGCGCCGTCTTAGCCCCTTTAGCCATGGAGAGCAGCGTAGCCGCCGAAGCCTTGATGGAAGCCGGGTTGGCATTATAAGTGTCGTCAACCACAGTGTAACCGGCTACCTCCTTAACCGCAAGACGCCCGCCCGGGAGGCTCATGGCGGCGAGGCCGGCAGCCGCTTTTTGCCCCGGAATATTTAAGGCATAAGCGGCGGCTAAAGCAGCGGTGCAATTTATAAGATTGTGGCTGCCGGGGATGGGCAGCGTAACGGTTATTTCGTCTTTTCCGTAGCGATAACGGCCAGTTACCGAATAGCCATCATCAGCTGTCATTTTGAGGAGGGCCACTGCGGCCTCTTGGTTATCAGTAGCGGCGTAAAACACTTTTTTAGTAGCCGCGCTGCGCTGGGCTTCCTCGGGGATAAAGGGCTCGCTGATATTTATAAGCAGCGTGCCGCTCTTTTTCAGATGGGCGAAAATAGCGCCCTTTTCATGGGCAATGCCTTCCAAAGAGCCGAGGCCCTCAAGATGCACCGGGCGGATATTGGTAATGAGAGCCAAATCGGGCTCGGCAATAGCCGCCAGGCGGGCAATTTCGCCGTGACCGGAAGTGCCCATTTCAATAACCGCCACTTTGGCGCCGTGCGGCAAGGCCAAAAGTGAGAGCGGTACGCCGATGTGGTTATTAAGATTGCCCTGAGTTTTATAAGGTGTGCCTAGAGCGGCCGCCAGCATCTCTTTAGTAGTGGTTTTGCCCACCGATCCGGTGAGGCCAACTATAGTGAACTCGTGCTTATTTCTGTACCAGTGGGCAAGTTCCCCAAGGGCCGTTAAAGTATCGGGCACCGCAATGAGCGGCAGTCCCTTAGGCAGCTCGGATAATGCGCTCTCGTTCACCATAGCGGCGGCAAACCCGCCGGAGAGCGCTTTTTCCACAAAGGCATGGCCATCGAAATTATCGCCCTTTAGAGCCACAAAAAGCGCTCCGGCGCCGGCTTTACGCGAATCTGTGGCTACACCGCTCACCTCTTTGGGCAAAGTGCCAAAAACTTTGGCTCCTGTTAAAGCCGGTAGAGCTTCGGCCAAATTGATAGCTTTTGAGCCAAAGGTGGCCAAAATGGCTTCCCGCGCCACTTCCTGGTCGCTAAAGTGGTGCTTTTCGTGGCCGATGATTTGGTAATCCTCATGCCCTTTGCCGGCTATCAGCACCAAATCAGCGGGCGTGGCCACTTTTATGGCCAGGCGAATAGCTTTGGCGCGGTCGCTTTCCACTATGTAGCCGTCTTCGCGGCCGGAGCTCTTAGGTTTGCCGCCGGCGAGCACCCCGGGCATGATCATATCAATGATCTTTTGCGGATCTTCGGTGCGCGGATTATCAGAGGTCACCACGGCCAAATCGGCTTTTTCGGCCACTTCGCGGCCCATAATGGGCCTCTTGGTATTGTCGCGATCGCCGCCGCAGCCAAAGACGCAAATAAGGCGCCTCGGATTAAGGCTTTTCACACAAGCCAGAGCTCTGGCCAGAGCATCGGGAGTATGAGCATAATCAACCAAAACCGTAGGCTGCTTTAAGCCTTCTAATCTAACTTGCTCCAGGCGCCCGGGCACCAAAGAAAGAGCGTTTATGCCCCGGCTAATCTCAGCCGGAGTAAAACCGGCTTCATAAGCTAAAGCACTGGCCATTAAAATATTATCGAGATTAAATTGGCCCATCAGCGGCGAATCTATCTCAATTTTTTCATTATTTATAAAAACAGGCCCTTTAATGCCCCTAATGGAGAGCTCCATAGCGCCGGCATGAACAGCAGCTCTCTTATCGAGAGCGCTAACAGTCAAAAGGCCCTCTTTTAATTCTTCTGCCAGGCGGCGGCCGTGGGCATCATCAATATTTACGGCGGCGTTTTTGGGAGCCAGCTCGGTAAAAAGGCGCTTTTTGGCCTTAAAATAGCTTTCCAAATCGTGGTGATAATCGAGATGATCCTGAGTTAAATTGGAAAAGCCGGCAGCCGTAAAAGTAATGCCGTCAACGCGGTATTGATCGAGAGCATGTGAAGATACTTCCATAAAGAGGTACTCCACTCCAGCTAAAGTCATCTCAGCCAAAAGATTTTGCAAATAGTCAGCCGGCGGCGTGGTGTGGCTGGAGGGCAAATTTTCACCATTTATGCGATAAGAAACAGTGCCGATAACACCCACTT
The DNA here is from genome assembly GCA_016283195.1 of Deltaproteobacteria bacterium. Lineage (GTDB taxonomy): Bacteria > JAEEML01 > JAEEML01 > JAEEML01 > JAEEML01 > JAEEML01. The sequence goes on from JAEEML010000009.1 coordinate 29,533, forward strand.
TTTTGCCGGCCGTTCTGGCAATACTTTCGAGCAAATAGGTTGTGGTGGTTTTGCCGTTGGTGCCGGTGATACCAACTACTTTCATTTTCCGCGCCGGCTGGCCGTTAAAAGCGGCAGCTGCCAAAGCAAAAGCCCGGCGGATATTCTTTACTTTTATGAGCGGCCCGGTCGATCCTTTGTAAGCGGAATCGCTACTTATAACCGCCGCAGCGGCCCCGGCCTGAAAAGCCTTTTCGATAAAAGCTTCGCCGTTTATCGCTGTACCAGGCAGTGCAAAAAAGAGAGAGCCGGGCACTACCTGGCGGGAATCGCCGGTAACCAGAGTAATAGCCTTGCTATCAGGCAAAATGCTAGTAAGTTCATCTTTATCAATAAGATCTTTTAATTTCATAGTGCTTGCCATTTTATTTTTTAATTCCTGTTATTATCCGGCGCCGGTTCGCAATAAAGCACCACATTTTTTATACCTGCCAGCGGCGTACCCGCTGCCGGTTCCTGCTTTACCACCAGGCCGCTGCCGTTTATCTGCACCGTCGTCTTGGGCGGCAAAATTTTACTTAAGGAAACTAAAGCGGTATGCGCCGATTGTTTATTTAGAGAGGGCAATTGCCCTTTTTGCACCGGGACTTCCGGCTCTTCCTCAATTTCCAGCTGAATAGGCGCATCGCGCTCGGAGAGAGAGCGGCTCAATTTAGCAATGGCTCTTTTCATGCTCATATTGCGGGTAGCCGGCACCAAAAGAGCTTTTAGAGAAGCTTCGGCCACTTCTTTAAAGACAGGTGCCGAAACAGTGCCGCCCTGGTGCTCCCCCTGAGGCTCGTCAATATTGACAATTATGGCCACTTGCGGGTTTTCTATCGGGGCAAAGCCGGCAAAAAGCGCCATATAAAGCTCTTGCGAATAACCGCCGGCCGGATCGGATTTTTGCGCCGTACCGGTTTTGCCGGCCGAGCTGTATTCGGCTAGCGCTGCCCGCCGCCCGGTACCGCGCTGCACCACTTCGCCGAGCATTTTTTGCAATTTCTTAGCATTTGCCTTGGAGATAACCTGGCGTCCCTCAGCTACTTTTTCCCCTTTGATAATTTTTGGAGGATTATAATAACCGTCGTTAGCAATAGCGGCATAGGCCATCGCCAGTTGTAAAGTGGTCACAGCCACGCCCTGACCGAAACTGATATTGGCAAATTGGATATCGGCCCATTTATCCGGCCGCGACAAAATACCGCCTATTTCACCTTGCAAATTAATGCCGGTTTTAGCTCCAAAGCCTAATTTTTTGAGTATTTTGTAAAACTCATCGCGCCCTACGGTCATGGCCATAGTGGCCGCGCCAACATTGCTGGAATAAACCAGCACATCGGTGGCAGTCATGTTTTTATGCGGGTGCAAATCCTTTACCCAATAATGATTAACCCGCATGGGCGTTGGATCGGAGAGCATCACCCTGTCCGGATCGAGATGGGGATCTTTTTCCAAAAAAGCCGCCGCCGAAAATGTTTTAAAAACAGAGCCGGGCTCAAAAACATCGGTAATAGCCTTGTTACGCCGAGCTGCAGTCGGCACATCGCCCGGATTATTGGGATCATAGCTGGGCGCATTGGCCATAGCCAGAATTTCGCCGCTTTTTACATCCACCACCACCACGCTGCCACCCAAGGCGCCGGAACTATCAACCGCTTTATTCAGAGCTTCTTCGGCCGCATGCTGAATAGTGGCGTCTATAGTGAGAGTAAGGGGCTCGCCGTCCAGCTTGCTATCAATGTCATCCTGAGCACTGCGCACCAGGCGACCTTTGCCATCGCGCATAACTTCGAGAGTTTTTTTCTTGGCCGTAAGTTTACTGTTAAAGCGCTTTTCCACCCCTTCAAGGCCGTTATTATCAATATCCACAAAGCCTAAAATATGGCTGGCCATCTTCTTTTTAGGATAAAAACGCTTGCCTTCCTTAATAGTGCCAATGCCGCGTATTTTTAGATTTTGCACCCGCCGCGCCGTATCTTCATCAACATGACGCTTAATCCAAACAAAGCCTAAATCTTTGGCTAACTTATTGAAAATATAACGATTATCCATATCAAGAACATTAGCCAGCTGCTTAGCTGCTTCGCGGGGTTTACCGATAGAAGAAGGGTCGGCATAAACAGAATCAACCTGCGTAGAAATAGCTAAAAGCGTATTGTTGCGGTCATAAATACGCCCGCGGGCGCCGTTTAATTCCATTTGGCGTTTTTGCTGCTGGGCGGCCATTTGGCGCAAAGAACTGCTCTCAAAAATTTGGATGCGGGTTAAGCGCACGGTGACAATAATAAAAGCGAGAGCCAGGAGAAGAGCCATGAGCAGAACACGGCGCAAAAAGAGCAGCGTTTTAGCGCTATCTTCGCCAATTGTTATGCTATCAGGCCGTTTCATGGTTCAAGCTCCGGCAGAACATCTGGTGCTGCGGTTTTAGTTTTTTGCCCCTCTTTAGCCATTTTACCGTCACTTTTGATAATCTGATCGGCCCGGGGCGGCTCCATGTGATGGATACGTAAGGCGGCGGTTTTAAGGCGATCCGGGTCCCTATATTCTTCTATTTCCCGCTCCAAACCGGTGCGGGTAAGCAAAAGTTCATGGCGCTCTTTGAGTAAATCACTGGCCTCATATTCCAAAGACATTATGCGATAATGCACCCAAACCCGAGCCACCAGGACCGAGCCGATAATGGCAAAGAAAAAGAGCGGCACCAAAAGCTCAGCTAAAACATACCAGCGACTTTTGGCAGGAGAAAGCGAGCTCATGGCACCTCCCTCAGCATTTCTACCGCTCTTAGCGTCGCCGAACGGGCCCGATGGTTATTAAGAAGCTCTTCCTCGCCGGGCAAAATGCCTTTTTTGGTTAAAAGACGGGCCATAGGCTTACCGCCGCAGGTACAAACCGGCTGTTTTGGCGGGCAGGTACAATTCACTGTTAATCTTCTAAGTCCTTGCTTTACATGACGATCTTCCAGTGAATGAAAGCTGATAACCGCCAGGCGCCCACCTATTTTTAAACAGCTTGGGGCCTTAGCCAATAGAGTATCAATGGCCTCCAGTTCACCATTTACCGCCATTCTAAGGGCCAAAAAAATGCGCTTTGTCGGATCTTTTTTTCCTGGGTGCGGCATAGATATTTTTTGTATAAGTTCAGCCAGTTCGCCGGTTGTAAGCTCCGGACGCTCGCCAGCCAGTTTTTTCATTTCTCTGGCTAAAAGCCGGGCCTCGCGCGGCTTTTCATCAACAGCCATAAAAAGCGTGGCCAATTGATATTCATCAATGGTGCGCAATAAATCGGCCGCGCTCATAGCGGCATCCGGCCCCATGCGCATATCCAAAAAACCGTTATTTTTGGCTGAAAAGCCCCGCTCTTCGGCCAAGAGCTGGTGAGTAGAAACACCGAGATCGGCTAAAATTCCATCCACTTTAAGGATATTCATAGCCGCTAAATGCTCTTTTAGAGAGCTGAAATTATCATTCACCAAAGTGAGGCGTCCGGCGGAATTATTTAATAAATCCTGGCCATGCGCTATGGCCTCCGGATCGCGATCAAAAGCGATAAGCCGCCCATCAGGGCCAAGTTTTTCCAGTATCGCCGCGCTATGACCGCCGCCGCCGAAAGTGGCATCGACATATATACCACTGGGCTTTATGGCCAATATGTCCACTGCTTCCCGCAGCAACACAGAGGTATGGGCGGTATATTCTTCCATCTTAGAGTCCCAGAGCTGTCAAATCATCCAAAAGTTCCAGCGCATCACGCTGAGCAGTGCGCCACGACTCATAAGCAGCTTTATTCCAGAGCTCTAAATTATCGATCATCCCCACCCATAGAACTTCTTTTTCCAAAGAGGCATGGGCGCGGTGCGTCATGGGGATAATAAGCCGCCCGTGGCTATCAAGGGAACACTCCATGGCTGGGGCCACAAAAAAGCGTTTTAAAAGAGTAATACGCTTATCAAATTGCGGCTTTTCACTGATTTTGGTAAGCAGTTTTTGCCAAGTGGAGAGAGGATAAAGTTGCAAACAGGGATCGCTGTAATGAGTAGTAATAATAACGCTCTCGGAGCCATCTTGCTGGCAGAGCTCACGCAGACGGGCCGGCAGGCTGATGCGCCCCTTTTCGTCTATTGTATGCTCATAAATACCACTAAACATGACTTCCCCGCCACCGGCCGTTTAGGATCCACTTTGATCCACTTTTTGGGAATATATACCACTCACAACCAGCGTCAAGGGCAAAATTAAGGAGCGCAGGGGAGAAAACGCTTCCGTTCTCATAAAGCCCGCCGCAGGCGGGCGATCGCGCAAATTTTCCAAAAATTTTCCAGGCCAACCTGCATATTGCTCTTGAAAAGGCATAATATAAAAGCTAGCCTGTATATTAGGTCTTGAAAAGACCTAAGCGCGAAAATCGGTTCGCCTTTCCAAGTTTGAGGTGCAGAATGAAACTTTCCCCCCGCCTGATTCTTGCTCCCTCCCTTATTGCCTTAAGCATGCTTACAGGTTGCCCGGATAAGCCTTTGCCACCCAGTGATACCGGGCAGCTCGGTGACCAGTGCGATGCGGAGCATGACTGTATGCCCGGCCTAATATGCGAAAACGGCCTGTGCAGAAAAGTCTGTCTTGATAACAGCGATTGCCCGGAAAATTCCGCTTGCCAGAATGGCCGCTGTGTCAAAAACACTACCGCCGCCCCGCGCAAAGAAGGCGAAAGTTGTAACGATAACCAACTCTGCGCCACCGGACTCGATTGCCAAAACGGCATTTGCAAAAAGCCCTGCACCGGTAAAAACGATTGCCTGGATGGCGAAATATGCCAAAACGGCAAGTGCATTCCGGAAGAAAAGCTCCCCGAGCGCGGCGAGCCCTGCACCGCTCAGGGAAAGTGTAAAGCCGGACTTACCTGTATTGAGCAAATATGCCAAAAAGAGTGCACTCTCGATGAGGATTGCGGCGACCCGGCGCTA
>JAEEML010000073.1 GCA_016283195.1 Deltaproteobacteria bacterium
GAGCAGACAGAAAAGAACGAAATTTCAAGGAAAAATGAGCAGGAGGTAAGGCAGGAGATAGCCCAAAAGTTATCCGCCTTAAATATGGATGCCGCTAGCATTGCCGCGGCGACAGGTCTTACAAAAGAAGATATTGCGGCGGTTTTCCCCAAAAAATAAAAAGCCTACTTTGTGTTCCAGATCACACCACCAGAAATTCTCTTTTGTTTTCAGTAAGTTACGCACTCAAAAAAACATAACATTTGCTAACTTTTGGCGAGTTCGCCCACTTCTGGTCAGCCTCGGAAAACGGTACCTTAGACGCCTACTACTTCAAGTTATCTAATAGCGGCATTGCGAAAGTGTTGTTCGATGAACAGGAAAACGCTTTCTCCGTCTGCTGCCTCAAGGACTAGAGCACTTACCAGTCCCCTCATTTTCGCTTATTATGCAAACCAATTTTCTATTTTCAGCGGAAAATATGCTGCTATTTCGCTAAAATCTTTCACATTGCGTGTTACGAGTATCAGATTATTAGCTAGAGCTGTAGCCGCAATTTGCGCATCCTGGTAAGGTACTCTTTTTCCTACTGCTTCAAGTGCCTGAAACATATCAGCCTGAATATCGGCACATTCTCGTGTATATGGCACAAAATCATATACCAGAGCTATTTGCTCTTTCGCATAAGCTAGTAAAAATTCCTTTTTTTTCCCGGCAGGAAGGCGTTTTATACCCTTTTGTATTTCATACCATGAAATGGTTGACAGCGAGCAATATTCCACTAAAACATCAAGCTTTTCAATAACACTTGGGGTTGGATTAAGTTTTGCCCCCTCGGATACAATATTGGTATCAAGCAGGTAGATTGCTTTTCTTACTGCCATTCTGCGGACTCCGTTCCTCTAAGCTGTTCTGTTTTGTCGCGCACATTTTCAAAAACGGCGTCAAGGTCAGCATTTTCTTCTTTATTTTCAAGGAAATCAGCAAATTTTGCTCGAAACGCAGCCAGAGTTTTAGAATAGGAAATTCGGCCCGTGCTTTCCTGGTCCTCTACCACAATCAAAACCTGCTGGCTTGGTTTGAAGGTATATTCCTGCAAAGGAATAAATCTGGTTCCGTCATAATATGCTTTTACAGCCATCATAATAAGCACCTCCGCTGACTTTTATAACATAAGAGCTCATGTTTAGTCACCTCTGAGGATTGCTACTAGCGCCAAGAGTTTAATGTCTACTTTCCCTCTGCTGCCTTCCGGCCCCTAATACTACCTGCTCTCCCGGCTTTTTTAAGCTTTTATGAGCCCTATTTGAGCCGCAAGCGCCCCAAAATTAAAATTTAGAAAAATATTCAAGAAAATCTTTTGCATGAAACTCGCCACTGGGTCTAATAAGGAGAACTTTTTTAGGAGGACGAATATGTCTGATATTTCTTCACTTGGAACAAATCCCATTTTAGTCAGCCAAAACTTTATCCCCGATGAGAATGATATTCCCGTCGATCAGCGGCCGGCCCACTATGCCAACATAGCCGCTAATTTAAGAGAACTGGTGGCCGGTTCTCCTTCGCTCGATGAAAATGCCGCCAAAACTCTTTTGGAAGTTATCAGCCATTTGGAATCCAAAGGCGTCACTGATTTGGGCGCCTTAAAAGTGCAAATAAATACCAAAACCGTAAAACCGCCGGTTACCGGCCTGGCTGCTTCCAAACCCCTGCCGGATGCGCCTGTCAGCGGCTTGCAACACCAGGCTGCCCCCAGCGGGCCGGTGATTTCGGAGATTAATACCACCTCGGTTTTGGGTGATCTAATGGTGGATGAAAACCCGCTCGCCACCAAAACGGAAGCTTTTATCAAAAGTTTAGTGCCCACATATCATCCCGCAGAATTTTTAGCCGGCTTTATGGCTCTTAACGACGAGCTCAAAAAATCGGCGGAAGCGCAAAAGAAAATAGCTATAGAAAATGGCACGACTGTCCAGGATTTACCGGAATTTACTCAAAAATATCTCCAGGAGGCCTTTTCTGCCTTAACTAATGACGAATTAAAAGCGCTGGCCAATATCTTAAGCGGCGAGGATTTAAAAAATCTAATCAGCGCACTCAGAAGCGAAGGACAGGAACTCTACTTTCGCCATCTCCGGGATGTTGTTAAAGTAAGTTGTGGCATAAATATTTTAAGAGCTATCGAGAATTTTAGCGAGTATAAAGCCGCGCTTAAAAATGTTATGGACGAGCGGCTACCCGATTATGTACCTGAGCCGCAGGCTCTAACTTTTGAAGCTGTTGATGAAGCCAATGAAGCGGAGGTAAAAGCCTTTTTACCGCAAGCCGAGGAAGCTGCAGAAGCTAACATATTCGGTTCCATGAATAATATGCTGGATGATATTCTGGCCAGCCAGGATAACGGTGGCATTATCCACGCCATAGGTGAGTTTAAAAAGAATTTTTCCGGCGCCACCAGCCCTACTTATACTAATTCGGAATCTTTTAAGGCATTTGTCACTAAAAGCTGGCGCGATATTGCCGCCCAAACAGAACCGGCCGTTTTAAAGCAGATTGTCGCCCGTTTACAGGAAGAGCCCTTTGCTACTCTCAGCGCCTCAGCGCAAAATACTTCTCCAGCCAGTGATATCAAGGAGATTAAATCTGTTTTTGAAGGCGAGCAGATAAAGAGAGCCACTGCTGCCTTGCCCAAAAATATTGAGGTGCATGGTCTTACACCTTTTAACTATGTGGTGCCCTCATTTTCCAAATGGGATAATTTTAAGCGCGCGATAAGCAACTTTTTTGCCACCATATTTACCTTTAAAGCCCACCATAGCCTAAATGAAGAGCAAATGATTAAAAGGGCTAAAGAATTTGGCCAGGAATACGGCCACCTGATGTGGCAAATGAGTGACGAAGGCTTTCAAAGCCTAGATATCCAAAAGCAGGTTGCCAGCGAACTAAGTGCGCATAATCCCAACATGACGCCCAAAGAGGCCCAAAAAATGGCCCGAACCATTACGCAAGCCATGATTAGCGGCGGCACAGACTGGTGCCATAAACATATTGGCGATTTCAGCAAATTGCCGGATGATGACCTGCGCCGGGCTCTCGTTTTTAATGACCTGGTAAGCATCGCCGATGGTCTTGGCATTAAACTCGATTATCTTACTCCCGAGGAAGCTACCGGCATCAAAGAAAAAATTCTTCTCTATATCAAAGAGGCCGAAAGTAAGCCGGATTTTTCAGCCGCTACTGTTGAAAGTATTGTTAAAGATTCGCTTACAGAAGTGGCTAAAGTCAATCACCTGCGCCTTTTGGGGCTAACTCCCGCCGAACCGGAAAGTTTGCAGAATACGGCCGCCTGGCTGATAAATGCCACCAGCCAGCATTTGCCGAATATTGGTAAATTCCTGGCCATCGCCACCAAATTGGAAATAGCGGTGCATAAAGAGGCCGATGCCAAATTTCAGCAAAAAAGACTGGCAAAACCCGACTGCACACCGCCGGGCAGAGATGATTATAAAGCCATAAGACAAGAGACTTTTAATGGCCTCATCAGCCAGCTGAATGACACCCAGCTTATCCATTTGATGAAAATGGCCGATACCAAAGACTTTAAGACTCTGGCCACCTCGCTTGATTTATTCACCGATGATCTTTCCGGCCAGGGTATCTATGGTGATAACGCCGTGGTATTCGTCGATAGTCTGGAAGAAATAATGACCGGTTTATATGAGGCCGCAGCTAATGCCGTGATAAATCGCGGGCTGGATGCCGGAATACCAAATCTTGAAAGTGAATTAAATTTCCGTATCACTAAGGCGAATATTCCCGCCCACCTGAAAGAGCCCATGATAGCCCTAAATAATACCGTAATCGATGCCGGCCATATTGAAGCCAGGGAGCGCCTGGACGGTATTTTTGAAACTATTACCCAAGGTTCTATCGGCCATATTCAATTTAGCGCGGAGGGCAATCTGGTGCTGCAGCTGAAAAATTTACGCGCCTGGACTCATACCAGCAGCACTATTCCGGACGAAGTCCAGGCCTTTAATGATTTCTTTAACAATCTGCTTAGCGAAGATTTGCCTAAAATGTCTAAAGAAGATTTTTCCAAACTGCTGCAGGCTTTAGAGGCAGAAGGTATTACCAGCCTGCATGCCGAGTTTGCTGATTTTATGCAAAAACAAATAGATGGAGAATTGCCGCCGCCTTCCCACGAAAACAATATGGCCCACGAAACTCTTAAAATGCTGGAAACTGCTGTGCAGGCGGAAAAAGCCAGAAGAGAAGCGAGCCACATCTAAGAAGGGGAATAATTTACTATATTTTCTTCATAATTTTTTAATAAAAATCCTTTACAAATTCTCATTCTTTTAAACAGGCGGTAACTACTCATCATGAAGCTAGGCCACATAATGGCGATAGGCTTCAGCGATGATAATCTGGCCCTTGAAGCGCTGAATTTATTGAAAGCAGCTCTCGGTGAGCAAATAAGTAGCTACGCCGTACAAATTTTATTTGCTTAACCAGTACATTTTTCTTGTGACAAATATCCTTTACTTTCTCCCTTTTTTTGAGAAAATTGCCCCAACTTTTTTTAGGAGGATCCTATGTCCGGTATAAGTTTAGAGCTACAAACACATCTTTCAACCATTACCAGCCTTTCGGCCGCCGAAAGTTCTGGCACAGTCAAAGCTGCTGATAATAAAGCAAAATATCAAGAAATAGCTTCTAGTATCAAAACGCTGATTAGCACCGAAAGCGCCCTTACACCGGAAACATCAAGCACACTTTTAAATATTATCGACAAATTGGAAAAGGCTGGCGTGGCCGACCTGGGCCCGCTAAAAGCCAGTGTTGCAGCTTTAACCGCCAAGCCGGAATTAAAAGTCTCCGTCCCTACTACGGCGCCGGCCGCTCCGGCTCCTTCAGACAGTTTAAAAACTTCCGCTGCCCCCAGTGGGCCGGTTGGCGCAGCGGTAGCTGCCGGTTCTATACTCTCCGACATTGTGCTTGATGAAGATCCGCTTAAGAGTGCTGCCAAAGCTTTTGTGGAAAGTCTTATTCCGGCCAGTAATCCCATAAAATTTTTGGGCAGTTTTTTTGATCTCGGCACCGAGCTTTATCAATCGACGGTCGCCGCAGCGGCGGCAAAAGGCAAAGATGGTATTGGCACCGAGGATATAAATGCCTTGGCCAGCGCCTATTTTAGCCAATTTTTTGCCGAGCTTAGCGATAAAGATCTCAAACAATTGGCCAGCGCTTTTTCGGAGCCAGTAATTAAAAACCTGGCCAGCTCTTTTAATAATGCCGGCGCCGATTTGGTAAATAGTTCCGACCTAGTAAAAATGCTGACTGGCACCAATATTCTGCGGGGCACACGCAATTTTGAGACCATTACCAAAGCGCTGGAAGATGTCTTAAAAGCCCGCAATATTACCGTAAGCCATGATTTTAAGGTTGACCCCGATGCCGAGCCGACAGAACTTACAGCGGTGGTTCTTAAAGGTGTACTAATAGAAGCCGAGAAAATGACCGATGAATTTCTCGGTGAGCAGGCTAAAGAGCTTTTAACCACTGTTTTAACCAGCACCTCCTTTGCTGACATCACCGCTGCTTTTGGCGAATTTGAAGCCCTTTTCCCCAGTGGCAGCGCGACTACGCCCCCCTTTAAAAAAATGCTCGCCAAGTATTGGAGTGGCCCCATTAAAAAGCTGCAAACACCAAATTTGAGTTCGCTGCTTTCTGCTTTTGACCATGCGCCGTTGCTCGATTTAGTTGAAAGAAAGATAACTAGCGGAGCCGATCTTTCACCCCAGGATATGGTAGCCAATGAAATGGCCACCTATGCTAAAAATATTAAAAAAATGGCTCAAGATGAGCTTATCAGCCGCACTTCAAAGGCCCTCTCCAACGGTACAGCCATTTATGGCCTCGATAACTTCGACTTTACCGTGCCCTCTTTTTCCAAATGGGAGAATTTTAAGCGCGGCATAGCTAACTTTTTTGGCAATATTTTCTCTTCAAGGCGCCCCATTGCTCCAGATGGTGCGCAAATGCAATATAGAGCCCGCGAATTTGGTAAAGAGCATGGGCGCATTATGTGGCAGATTCAGCAGGATGGCTTTAGTACTATTGATGTGGAAAATTATGTGGCCGGAGAGCTGGCCCAGCGCAATCCCAATATGGATGCCAAAGATGTGCGCGCCATGGCGGTCTTGATTACCGAGCAAATGAATATTGGGGCCGCAGAATGGCGTAAGGCCACACTTGGTGTTGATACTATTCCTGCGGATGATTTTCGCCACACGCTTATTAGCCAGAATATCCAAAGCCTGGCCAAAGATTTGGGTGTTAGTATAGACCTTATTGATCCGGAAAAAGATGTGGCGATAAGAGAAAAAATTCTAATGGATATTAAAGACGCTGCCGACAAAAAAGGCGAGCAGATTGATATCACTACCGGCGAACCCTTTAAGCTTACCCCAGCAGAAATGAAAGCTATTGCCAAAACGGCCATCGAAAGCTTGGCGGCAGTGCAACATAATTACCTTTTGCGCCTGATTCCTGAAGAACCGGCCAAACTGGATACAGTAGATGAACTCACTCAATATATGGTGAGTGCCGCCAGCCAGGATATTCCCGATATTGATAAATTTTTTACCGCCGCCGCCAAGTTGGAAGGCGCTATTCAGGCCAAACTTGAGGCCGATTTCAAACAAAAACGGCTAAATGATCCCAATACTCCCCCACCAGGAGGCGATGATTTTTCCCGCGCCCGCTCTGGTGCCTTTCAAACGGTGCTTGGCGCTTTGACTAACGATCAAATAAAGCATCTTGCCACCATGGTCACCGGGCGGGAGTTCCGGCTAGTGCAGGAATCGGCCAACGAACTGGCCGAAAAGTTCAA
>JAEEML010000074.1 GCA_016283195.1 Deltaproteobacteria bacterium
CAAAGTAGCCGGCATTGCAGTAAAGATAGCCGCCATTGCCATTTGGTAAACCATTGGCTTTGGGCAGATTTTCCGGGCTATAGATGACATAAGAAGAGCCATCGGCCGGGCAAATAACTATGCCGTGGTCGGCATCTTTTTTCACCACATAGCAGCCCTCACCATCGCTCCCTGCATCGCCCTTGAAACCTTGCGGGCCCTGTTTGCCTTCTGGACCTTGCTTCCCTTCCGGCCCTTGTTCACCGGCACCGCCACAGGCCGTGAGGGCGAGAGTTAACATTGCTGAAACTAAGAGATTACACTTCTTCATACTGCACTCCTTGTGCCAATGGGCACGGAAAAATTCGTTAGGTCTTTTCAAGACCTAATATACAGGGTACCCTGTAAAATTTTGAAAAAATGGCGCGATCGCCCGCCTGCGGCGGGCGCCAATTTGCCCCAAGTTGCGCCGCTCCCCATATCTTCCCTCTTGGCCGCCATGCCCTAGGTGTGCTAAAATATTTGCCATGTTTGGAGGTTTACATGGCTTCGCGCAAGAAACTCAGCAATATTAGCAAATTACCGCCGCTTACTCCCTCACCCCGCCGCTTCGCGGCACCCTTTGGCCAAAAAATTCATGACTCTTGGCCATACCAAAGAAGAAGCTGCCGAGTTTGCCGAAATAGATGTAAAATTGCTTGATTAATAGTGTAAAGATTTCTTCCGCCGGCATATTCAATTTTTCTAAACAAACTCCTGACATAAGTAAAAGAAGTATATTGGCCCAAGCCCTACAAGGTAGGACAAAGATAAGTTATAGATAAGCGCTGGGGAGATGATATATCACACGGCGAGGGCCGTGCGGTGTATTGCCAATATGCCGTAAACATTAGCTAAACTACGCTTGATGCGAAAATGGGTAAGCAATTTGGTCACCGAGCCCGGGGGCCTGGTCGGCTGTCCCGCCTAGTGAACTCTAGTTGAAAAAAACGATATAAAAGGTTATATACCGAGCGTTTCTGGTGGTTTTACCAGTTTTTCTTAATAGAAAAATCCATTTCCGATTTGACCAAGTGGCAACAGGGGACAAATATGGCCTCATCAAAAGAATATCTTGATTACATTTTGGAGCAACTGGAATTGGCCCATCTGGAGGGTATCACCTATAAAGCCATGATGGGCGAGTATATCCTCTATCGCCAGGGCAAAATTTTTGGCGGCATTTACGATGAGCGCTTTTTGCTTAAACCCACCAAAGCGGCTCTTGCTCTTATGCCGGATGCCCGGCGGGAAATACCTTACCCGGGGGCCAAAGAGATGCTCCTGGTGGAAGAAGCGGAAGATAGCGATTTTTTGCGGGAGCTGATTATCAAAACCTGCGCTGAACTGCCGGAGCCCAAAGCGAGAAGGACAAAATGAGAGCTCACTTATCAGCTGTGATTGGAAGAAAATTCTGCTGCAATTTCCCAAATATTTAGCACAATAGTGTCTGTGCCTGGTGCTCAAAATCAGCGCTAATTTTAAGGAAGTGGAATGAAAAACGGTATTATCCCAGACCCCAATGTGATTCACCCGCTCAAAGATTACCAAAATGAAATATATGTGAAACCGCAAATTAAAAATCCTCATATTATTGTTGGAGAATTTACTTATATTGCCGCAGCGGATTTTGAGAGCCATGTAACTCACCTCTACGATTGGAACGGCGACTCCCTGATAATCGGCAAATTTTGCCAGATAGCCGCTGGGGTGGAGTTTATTATGAACGGCGCTAATCACCAGATGAATGGTGTTAGCACCTATCCTTTTTATACGCTCCCCGGTTGGAATGCCGAGCCGCCCGCTTTGGCTGATTTACCGCTTAAAGGCGATACAGTCATTGGAAATGATGTGTGGATTGGGCAAAATGCCGTCATAATGCCCGGCGTCCATATTGGTGATGGAGCGATTATCGGCGCCAATGCGGTGGTGGCGGCGGATGTGGCTCCTTATACCATTGTGGTGGGGAATCCGGCGCGCCCAGTAAAAAAGCGCTTTGATGATGAACTCATTGAATTATTGCAGAAATTTAAGTGGTGGGATAAGCCTATAGAAGAAATTGATGCTCTTATTCCGCTTTTGACCTCCAGCGATTTAGAAAAGGTGCGCGTGGAGCTCAAAGAGAGAATAGGCTAGGGCACTTTTGCTTCTTCTTTTTCACCCGCTCCCCATTTTCCCATTATGCCGCCCGCTCCAGAGCCGGTAAATTCCTTATTTGCTCCTTCAAAATATTTAAAAGCTCCCCATCGCTTTTTAGATAATCTTTGACTTTGTCGCGCCCCTGGCCAATGCGCTTATCCTGATAAGAAAACCAGCTGCCGCTCTTGGTGATTAAGCCATGTTCTATAGCAATATCAACAACTTCTCCAAGCTGGCTGATGCCTTCGCCATAGAGAATATCAAATTCGGCCTCGGCAAAGGGAGCGGCCAGTTTATTCTTAACCACTTTTACTCTGGTGCGGTTGCCGATGATGTAATCATGATCTTTAATAGCCCCGATGCGTCTTATATCGAGGCGCATTGAAGCATAAAATTTTAGAGCATTGCCGCCGGTGGTAGTCTCCGGATTGCCAAACATCACCCCCAGTTTTTGGCGAATTTGGTTAATAAAAATCAGCATGGTGTTGCTCTGG
>JAEEML010000010.1 GCA_016283195.1 Deltaproteobacteria bacterium
ATCCGCAACTCCCGGTGATTATAGATTTTATTCGTGCTGAACTTGAGCGGCAAAAGGCCATTTCCATAGATCTTACGGCAGATAATAAAAAAGATATCTCGGCGCTCAATCGCTGCCTGGCGGAGGTGATTAGGTAGGCAAGGTGCCGCGGGCGGCTCTCCTTACCCCGCACTATGCTGTGCCCCTCTATTTTTACCAATGGTGAGTGTTGGGGTGGGGATGAAAATGTAGAGTGTGTTAGCGCTAAGGAATGCGCTACAGCCGGGGATCCACCGGCTCGCTCTCCAGCGCCAATACACCAAAAGCGCATTCATGTACCCGATAAAGCGGCTCATTTTTAACAAAACGGTTAAGCCCCTCAAGTCCCAGCGCAAATTCTTTGAGCGCCAGGCGCCGCTTGTGGTTAAGTGAGCGGACTTTAAGTCTTTTAAGATGCTCCGGTGTCAAATATTCCGGCCCGTAAATAATGCGCAAATATTCCCGCCCGCGGCATTTTATCGCCGGTTGCAAGAGCTTTTGCCCTAAAAAGGCGGTATATGTTTCCGGTTTTACCACCATGCCTTCGCCGCCGCTTGCCGTCAGCTTGAGCCACCAGCTAACACCGGCTTGCACACTCTCACTATCGGCGGTATCTACTTCCAAATAGGGAGTGGCGATAAAAATATTATCAATGCCGGTAAAATATTTGCGGATATTTTCCATGTGCCAGCTGTGCTTTTCCCGGCCAAAAACCTGCCCTTCGGTTGCCAAAATGTGGAAGGGAGCCAGGCGAAAATCATTAACGCTGTTTACCGGCCAGGAGTACTCGCGGTAGGCTTTTATATACTGCTCTATAGCTTGCGCTTTTTCCTGATAGCGCGTTACGAGCTCATTAAGATTGACATTTTGCCCGGAGGTGAGGGCTGCTACCTCCGGCGCGCTACCCGGCCGCCCGGCGGCAGCTTTTAGGGCCAAAGAGGCCGCTTTGAGGCTGTTTTTGGCCGCATTGCCTGTTGTGGCATATTGGCTCAAAATGAGCCCCTTGGCCTTTTCCGACCAGGGCATGAGCTCACAATCCAGGCAGAGCCAGTCGGTTTTAAAATCAGCATAAAATCCCGTTTTACGGAGCACACTACTTAGGCGGCCCAGAATTTCCTTTTCCACATTTTCAGCACTAAAAAAGCGCCGCCCGGTGCGGGTGTAAATAATGCCGCGCTCGCCGTTTTTTATACCAAAGCGCCTGGCGGCCGTCTCCGGCGAATCACAAAGCACGATAACTGCCCGTGAACCCATGTGTTTTTGCTCACAAATAACCTTTTGCACTCCCTGGCTTTTATAATATTCAAAAGCTTCCAGGGGGTGCTCCAGATAATCATCCAGAGGGCTGGTTTCGCAGGGCGACATGGTGGGCGGCAGGTAGATGAGCCAGTGCGGGTCGGCAGCAAAACGCGACATTATTTCCAGCGCGGCGGCAGAGTTATTCTCATGAATATCAATGCCCGTCATGAGCTCGGTTTCAATATGCAGCTTTTTGTTTACATCGCTCAAAGTGAGCAAATCACCAAGACCGGCCTCATCCTCATCGGCCCAGGGTTTTATTCTTTCGGCATATTGTTTAAGCGCGGGCACGGAGACAATCTCCCGCTCCGGATAGCGCAAAGCGCTCAATTTGCCGCCGTAAGCACAGCCGGTATCAATACAATAGGTGTTGTTTTTAGCCACAACTTTGCGGGCAGAAATATGGCCATAGACAATAGTGGCCCGCCCGCGGTAGTCGGCCGCCCAGTCGATTCTTTGCGGCAGGCCATATTCATCTGGCTCGCCACTTGTTTCGCCGTAGAGGCAAAATTCTCTGATGCAGGCCGAAGTGCGGCCGATATATTCTTCTTTTATGCCGGCATGGGTAATCACCAATTTGCCGTCATCGAGCACATAATGGCTGATGAGGCTGTCTATAAATTCTGCCGCCTCTTTTTTAAAAGCGGGATCGGCCGCGGCAAATTCGGCTTCTGTTTTATCAAAACCATGTTGCATTGAGGGATTTTTGCCGTTTAAATAGCGCAAAAGTTTGGCATCGTGATTGCCGGGCACAGCCAGCGCTCCGGCCTCTTTAACTTGGCGCATTACCAGCTTGAGGGCAGCTATATTCTCTGCGCCACGGTCGCAAAAATCACCCAAAAAAGCCAGGCGCCGCCCGGCAGGGTGGTAGTAAAGGCCAGCTTTTTCTTCATAGCCCAATTTGGCCAAAAGCAGCTTTAATTCTTCATAGCAGCCGTGAATATCGCCGATTATATCAAAAGGGCCGTGTTCAGAACGCTTGTCAGTCCAGAGCTTTTGACGAATAATTTCAATATCTTCGAGCTCTTCCGGCGTATTTATCTCATAGACAAACCGAAAGCCCTCTTGGCGCAGATTTTTAAGAGAGTAGCGGGTATCTCGCGCGTGCTGGCGAATGACCTGGGCTGGCAGGCGGCGCTCGGCGCGCGCTTTATTGCGCTCCAGGAGAATATTTTCCGGCATGTTGAGCACAATAGCCACCGCGTGCACATTTTGCTCATGGGCCAGGGCGAGCACTCTGGCCCGGGCGCTTTTTTTGATATTGGTGGCGTCTATGACCGTGAGCTTCATCTGTTTGAGGCGCTTTTGGGCGGCGTAATAGAGCAGGTCAAAAGCTTCGGCCGAAATGCTCTGGTCGTTTTCGTCGTCACATATCATGCCGCGGAAAAAGTCGGAGGAGAGCACCTCGGTGGGCTTAAAATACTTTTGGGCAAAGGTTGATTTGCCGGAAGAAGAAGAACCCACCAGCGCCACTAGGGAGAATTCCGGGATTTCTATTTGCTTAGTCATATTTGCTAAAAACTCCCATTTGAGTTGGCGCGCCTGCCGCCTCATCTGCCGCGCCGATGCCGCTTATTTTTACGGAATAGCCAAATTTATCGGCCACTTCTCCCGCCCAGGCGGCAAACTCGGCCCGCGTCCATTCAAAACGGTGGTCGGGATGGCGCAGGCTGTTATCCTCTAATTTGGCGTAATTCTTGTTATATTCGCTATTTGGAGTGGTGATAATCACCGTTTTCGGGGCGGCAAATTCAAAGAGAATGCGCGCAAAAGCGGGCAGGCGCAAGGGCTCGATATGCTCGATAACTTCAATAACGGCAGCGCAGTCGTAGCCTTTAAAGCGCTCGTCGCGGTAGGTTAGGGAGGCTTGAATGAGGGTCAATTTTTCTCTTATATTTTCCGGCAGTTGCTCTGTTTTCAGCCGGGCTGCTGCCTTTTCCAGCGCCGAGACAGCCACATCGGCGGCTGTCACCCTTTTTATCTGTGCTTCTTTTAATAAGAGAGCCGTGAGCCGCCCCTCGCCGCAGCCCAGGTCGATGACACTTTGGGCGCCGCTATTTAAAATAGCCGCTTTTACAGTGGTGAGCCGCTCGCTATTTAGCGGATTATGCGCCGCTTTTTCCGCTGAAATTTCCGCCTGTTCGCTCTCTTCTTCACCGGGCGGCAAAAGAGCTTTCAGCGCCGCATGCACATAGCTCTTTCTGGCGGCCAGATAGCGGCGAGTGATCTTTTCTTTGGCTGGGTGCTTTTCCAGCCAGCCGCTACCGTGTTTAAGCAGCTTATCTATCTCGTCTTCGGCGGTGTAATAGTGCTTTTTAGGGTCAAAAACAGGAATTAAAACATATAGATGATTGAGTAGCTCCGTGAGGCGCAGCGTGCCTTTAAGGGTTAAATTGATATAAGGCGAGGGGCCCCATTCCGGAAAGCGCTCATCCAGCAAAGTGCGCTCTATGGTCACTGTGTAACCAAGCGGTTCAAAGAGCTCATGAGCCAGGTTTTGTGCGCCGTTATCCTTTAGCGAATAGAGGGTGGCGCTCAGATTCAAGGCTTTTTGTAGCAAATCCGGGCGTTTTTCGCAGCGGCCGCTTAAGGCAGTGCTTAAAACACGGGCAATAGCGGTGCTCATAAATGAAGTAGTGGCGTAGGGGCGGTCGTTTACATAATCAAAAAGGCCGCCTTCGCCGCTGCCATCTTTGCCTCTGGCCAGATCCAGCGGGTCGATATCCAGCAAAAGAGCGGCAGTGGTGCGGAAAGAGCTCACTTCCGGGTAAAAGAAGTAGGCCCGGCCAAAAGAGAGCTCAAATTGCTGCGGCCGCTCCGGGTTCTTGTGCAGCAAAAAGCCAATCTCCTGGCTATTGGGGCCGGTATGAGTGATAGTAAGTAACAAATGGAGCCTCCGTTTTTAAGGTGTGGCCATTTTTGCTGTTAGGGCAGCAAATTTAGCAGTAAAAATAGCATAATAATATAATATGTCAATACTAAATTCTGAAAGTACAGGATCACATCTACTCAATAAAGATATCGCTAGGAAGCAATTTAACGAACAGGGCAGATATTAAAGAAAATAATAATAGATTTTCCTGGATTATGCAGGCTATTCCGTTATATTGAACAGCGGTTGCTTGTGTGCCTCACAAGTTGCGAGTTTACGCTAAGTTGGCTTTTTTAATCAATTTTAACAAGCTATGCTAAAACATGATACCAAATAACGACTGGATTTCCGAACAAATCAAATATGTTTGCGATAATTATCAAAAACGGGCAGCCGGTTCTCAAAGTGTGCGCCGGTGCATGGAATTCATGGCCGAGCAGGTTAAACCGTGGGCCGACAAAGTGCAAATAGAGCCTTTTACCTTGCATCGCCAGCCATTTGTGGGCAGTATTCCATTGCTCTCGCTTGTCGGTTTAAGCGGCATTATTTGTTTTGCTTTATCATGTGTTTGGCCCTCTTCTCTCCTTGCCATCATGAGTCCGCTGCTACTTGCCGCGTCTTTTATATTCTGGTTTTTGGAATTTGGCCTTTATCGGCAGGCTATTGATTTTTTATTTCCCAAATATCAAGCAATTAATGTTTTTGCCGCCAGAAAAGCCAAAATAGAGTCGCGCCGGCGCATTATTATTGCCGGCCATGCCGATGCCGCTTATGAAATGACTTTTTTCCTAAAGCTTAAGGCCTGGCAAATTTATACCCTCATCATTTTAACCATTCTTGGCATGATATCTTGTTTGGTTATTGGCATTATACATGCCATTGGTGCTAGTGCTGCTGCTATGCCGCTTTTTGCTGGCATCGAAGCCCTCTCTTTTGTTATTTTTTTACCTTGGCTGTTCTTTATCAATTGGAAAAGAGTTGTAGATGGTGCCAATGATAATCTCACCGGCTGTTATATTGGGCTAAATATTTTGCGCGAAATGGCCCAAAATGACGAGCGCCTTAATTATACCGATGTCTGCTGCCTGATTACCGATGGTGAAGAAAGCGGCCTTAGAGGGGCAATTGCCTACGCCCGCGAGCATCAAAAGGAATTGCTTGAAAGTAATACCATTGTTATCGCCCTAGATACTATTCATGATCCCAAGGAACTCGCTATTTACCATCGCGGTATCAATTTTACGCAAAAAAATAGCCCGGATGTTTGCGCTTTAATCGCCGAAGCTGCTAAGTCTTGCAATCTTCATGTGCCTTATACCGATTTCTATCCCGGGGCAACAGATGCCGAGGCCTTTTCGCGCTATGGTGTAAAAGCCGCAGCAATTTGTGCTGTTCAGCATTCTCCCACTGATTACTACCATACGCGGCGCGACACCTCTGATAATATTAATGCGGAATGTATAAATATTACTCAAACGCTCGTAAAAACGGCTATGAGATTATATGATGAATAAGGCTTTAAAAAAAAATGAAATTTTCGGAAAACAGCCTGCTACTGAAAGAATGATTGTGAGGGAAATTATTTATGATTGAGCATACTTATACGACGCAATGCGGCAGTATTCATTATTGGGTAAATAAGAGCGCAGAACATAATTGCCCGCAGTTGATTTTTCTGCCGGGGCTAACTGCCGACCACCGGCTTTTCGAGAAACAAATCGAGTATTTTAGCGGGCGCTATCCGCTTTTTGTCTGGGATGCGCCAGGCCATGCTGCTTCCTGGCCCTTTGAGTTTAATTTTACCTTGGCGGATAAGGCTAAGTGGCTGGATGAAATTCTTGTTAAAGAAGAATTTGAAAATCCGCTAATTATCGGGCAATCTATGGGCGGGTATGTGGGGCAAGTCTATGCGCAGTTATTCCCGGAAAAGCTTAGAGGCTTTATTTCCGTTGATTCAGCACCCTTGCAGCGCCAATACTTAACAGCTGCGGAAATATGGCTCTTAAAGAGAATGGAGCCGGTTTACCGCTATTATCCTTGGAAAGCGCTCCTAAAAGGCGGCACTAATGGCGTTGCTACATCAGAATATGGCCGCAGTCTTATGCGTAGCATTATGCTGGTTTATGATGGTGATAAAGAGCGCTATGCCAAACTTGCCGGTCACGGTTTCCGCATATTGGCTGAAGCGCTGGAAGCCAATCTCCCCTATGAGATTAGGTGCCCGGCGCTTCTTATTTGCGGTGATAAAGATCGCGCTGGTTCTTGTATCAGGTATAATAGAGCTTGGCACAAGAAAACGGGCATTCCAATTGAATGGATCAAAGGGGCAGGGCATAATTCCAATACCGATGCCCCGGAAATAGTTAACCACTTAATTGAAAAGCAGATTTCCTCTATACAAAAAGAGAATTTTTAGAGAGTGCTTGGCTATTAAAAAAATATATGCCCAAAAATTATAGAGTTGAGAGCACTTTTTGCAATTGTTCATTAGAACGGGCGCTTAGCGGTTTATAGGAAATGCCCATGCCATCGGGCTGAATATGCACCACTCGGCCTTCCACAGCGGCAGTTTGCCCGCTCTGCGGGTGGCGGATGACCACCAGCATTTTGGTGCCCACCGGGAAGCGTTCATCCACTTCGGCAAAGAGGCCTATTGGAGAGATGTTTTTGGTATAACCGCTGACCATATAGCCGCCGGAACCGGGTTGCAAAAGAACCTCAGCTTTGGCTTCCATGCGTTTCATAGCGCGCTTTTCCATAAAAAACCTCGCTTTTTAAAAAAACATTCCGATTACATCGCGAATGCTGACAAAGATTATTAAACCAAAGACCAAGATAAATCCAGCAAGATGTATAGCGGCTTCAACTTTTGGTGGAATTTTTCCGCCGGTAAAGAGGCCGATGACTAAAAAGAGCAGGCGGCCGCCATCGAGCGCCGGGATAGGCAAGAGGTTAAAAAAGGCGAGACTCATGGAGAGCATGAAGAGAATCATTAAAAATTCCGCCGCCCCGGCCTCGGCCTGTTTATAAACAACGCGGGCAATGCCGGGGATGCCCATGAGTTTGCCATCGCCTTTACCCACCAAAAGGGTGAGAAGTTTGGGCACATAGCTTTTGCTCTGTTCCACTGTATAAACCGTGCCGGTCACAATAGCAGCGCCCAGGCTCAGGCCCTCGCCGTGCTCAGTGTGCGGATAAATGCCCAATTTGCCCTGGCCGCCTTCCTGGCCGTCGGGGGTGATGGTGAGCGCCAGGCTGGCGCCGTCGCGGATAATCAGCACCTTTTGCTCTTTAGCGGCGGTGCCGCCGAGAGCGGCGATCATTGACTCCCAGCTGGTTACATCGCGTTCACCGATGCGCACAATTTGATCCATGGGTTTCAGCTCGGCTTTGGCGGCCGGGCTACCCGGCTCAATATCGCCAACTAAAGCTTTATCGGCCACCGGCGCTGGCAGACCAATCATAAAGGCAATAATAGCCAGCACAATGGCCCCCACCCAGTTGGTGAGCGGGCCGGCCAGAATGTAGGCCAGGCGCCCCCAGACAGGGCGATTTTCGTAGCGCTTGGGATCATCGGGTGCCGAAACGGGGAATTCATCATCCTCGCCCGGCTCCTCTTCGCCAACGCCGCCATCTACCATGACATAGCCGCCCAGCGGGATGGCGCTTAGGCGATATTGAGTGTCGCCGCGTGTCCAAGAAAATAATTTGGGGCCAAAGCCAATGGAAAAGCAGAGCACCCGAAAGCCGGTGGCGCGGGCGGCGGCAAAGTGGCCGAGTTCATGAAAAAATATGAGCCCGCCAATGCCTAAGACTGTGAGAATTATGGATAATATCACTATTAGTCCTCCGTAAGTTCAAATAAATCATCTACGCCGCCGGCGCGCATTACTTTGTAAATAACGCCGCTGGTAAAGCCGCGCCCTTGCAAATGGCGCATTGCCGCCGCCCGCTTTTTAGGCTCATTAAGATCCTCTTTGGCCCCGAAATGGCGGGCAAAGTAGTGTTGGCCGATAGCCAGCTCAGTATCGGCATCAAAGTCATTTTTTAGCAAAAGATCGTCTGCGGCCGCGCTTTCGATACCGGCTTCGCGCATTTTATTTAAAAGCCAAAAGCGCCCGCGCCCGCTGCGCTGGGCTTCGCGCACCAGTTGTTCCACAAAAGAAAGATCGCTCAAAATGCCTTTGGCGCGGAATTTTTCCACCACTTCCCGGCTTTCATCGGCGGCAAAGCCCTTAGCGCGCAGCTTTTTTAAAAGTTCGGCCTCGCCATAGGCCCGGCGGGCCAACAAATCGGTGGCATACATGAGAGCGGTTTTGCCGCTCTCCCGGCCTCTTGTCGCAGGGGAAAAGGGCATAATATTACCAGTTTTTCATCTTTTCCAGGATGGGATAAGAAGGAGCTATATCAGCCGGCACATGGTCTTGGAAAGAGGCAATGGCTTCCACCATTTCCGGTTTCATTGGGCCGTATTTGGCCAAAAAGGCTTTGGCGCCCTCATAGTCGCCTTTGGCCTCCAGCTCCAGGAGAACGGCCAAAAGATCCTTCACCGCCGCGCCCATTTTTTCGGCATCGACATAAAAGCGCTTTTTCTCGGCGTCATAGACATAGCCGCCTTTTTCCATAATAAAATTAAAAGAGCTGGAGACAGCTTTAGAGTGCGCTTCTTCGGCGCCAAAACGCACGGTGCGGAAGGCCCCGGCGAGGGAGGAGGCCCACACGGCGCGGGTGCTGCCGGCCGGATAAATGCCTTTTTCTTCCAAATAGGCCACAGAGTGCATACCGCCGATATCGGCCTTGGCCTCTTCTATGGCCGGGTAAGTCTCTTTGAGCTCTTTATTGACATCACTTTGCGAGCCGTCTGGGCGGGTAATGAGGCCCGGCCCCAGGCCATGAGCTACTTCATGCAGTAAGATAAATTGGAAGAAGGAATCCGGGGTGATAAGCGCTTTTTCTTCATCGGTTAGGGTATAATCGGCGATGGGCAGCAAAATGGCTTTATATTTGGCATCCATCAGATTGCGCATCATCACCTTTTTGGAGCCGAATTTGGCCCGCGTCACCTCATCGTTGGGCAGGTTAAAGGCCACTGTTTGCACGCCGCCGCAGCCGCCGCAATAGACATTGGTCACCACCGAAATGGGCGAACCCAGCCCGCGCATCGGGGTCTTTAGCTCCGGTTTCATGGGGAAGTTATTGTCCAGCTCTTCCATCATGGTGCCGATTTTGGCGAGTTGCCGCGAGGCTTCCTGGTCTTTTATGGCCACATAAGCCTCAAAAATGGCTTTGTAATTCATTAGCTCATCGTCATAGACTTCATAAGGGCCAAAAGTGAGCTCGATGGGGCTTTCGTTAAGGTGCAGCCAGTCGCCGTCGGATTCCATATAATTATCGTTTTGCAAAGCGGCCGCCCGGCTTAAAAGGAATTTCTTTAAATCGGCGTGCTCGGTAATTTCGGCGGCCTCTTTAAAGAGAGCGGCCATTTTGGCTATATCTTCGGCATAAGCCTGGCTATAAGGCACAGCCACTAATTTACCGGCTTCATCGCGGCGAATGACGGTAAAGTAAGAGGTGAAAGCTTCGCGCTTATCGGGATTTTCGGCTAAAAACTTTTCAAATTCCTCTTTGGTCATGTCGTGGGGGTAAAACTCGCCTTCCGGCCGCCGCATAAAGTCACCAAAGACCAATTCACCGTTGGTGAGCTGATCCCAGGGAGCGTTATAAGTTTTAAAAAGTGCTTTGGCTTCGGCCGAATAATTGCCTTCAAGTATCTCTTTTTTGAGCGGCAAAATGCGCAGATCGATTTGCTTTCTGGAGAGCTCATCGGCCACTTCGGCGGCTTCTACCAACAATTTGAGCACCTTTTTATCATTGGAGGAAAGGGCGCTGTCGTCAAAATCGAGGGCCACCTGGCCCCAGTTGCTCAGCCGTTTGGCTATATCATCGGCCACAAATACCGGCGCATCACTATGTTTTATTGTTTCGTTTCCCTGCACCTTAACCTCCGCTTCCGGCGCGGCTTTTACTTTGTTCTTTTGCCCGCCGCCGCAACCATTCAG
>JAEEML010000075.1 GCA_016283195.1 Deltaproteobacteria bacterium
ATTGATAACCATAATATAAGCCGCTGTTTTTAAAGCTAAAATTATTATAATGAGTCCCAAAATACTTAGAGAGCGCCAAACTTTTTTTAAAGCTGATTTCTCTTTGGCGGCGCTGACTGTTTTCATGTTTGCCTCAAGTGTGGCTAAAGCCGGGTGGCGTTAAAGCACACTAAGCTAGCATAATGCAAGAGAAAGAAAAGTAGTAGTACTGTTTTTTGGGGTGGCATGGGCGAGTGCAGCTTGCAACTATTTGCTAAAGCGGGTAACATAGCGGGCCGGTGGGTTTAGAGACTAGGTGAGCACATTATATTTCGTCGCTTTTTAAAAAGTCTTCCAAAGAGATGATGTATATTCCGTTATCATTATAGTGGGGAATGGCTTTTTCTTTTTGCACTATTATTTTTCTAAAGCTGTCATTTATGCGTAAAAGGGAGTTTTCTTCCTGGGCTTTTTTCTTTGCGCCGGAAATATTTAGGGCCGATTGCAGGTAGATTTTTTTGTTTCCGGAGCTGGCGATAAAATCACATTCGAGTTGGTTTTTTTTGTTCTTCCCATTATCCTTTGAAGTGTATTCGATAATTCCAACATCCACATCGTAGCCACGAATTTTAAGCTCGTTGTAAATTGCGTTTTCCATAATATGCGTTTCTTCGAGCTGGCGAAAATTTAGCCGCGCGTTTCTCAGGCCTAAGTCGGTAAAATAATATTTTTTGCCAGCGCCGATATACTTTCGGCCTTTTATGTCAAACCGTTCGGCTATTTGCAGCAAAAAAGCGTCTTCGAGATAGCCGAGATATGCAGAAATTGTTTTATTTGTAATCGTTGATTTTTCTTTTGACCTGAAGGTGTTTTGCAGTTTAACCGGATTCGTCAGCGAGCCGATTGCCGAAGCAACCACATTAATCAGCTCCTCAAAATTGCCTTTATGGCGGATATTGTAGCGGTCAATTACATCGGTAAGATATACTTTTGAAAAGAGATTTCTGAGATAGTCGGATTTTTCTTTATGCGTTCTCATGGAAGCCACGAGCGGCAATCCGCCATAAGTATAATAATCTGTCCAGGCCGCAGCAAAATCATCACTACGATTTTCACAAAACTCTTTAAAGGAAAGCGGATATACTCTGATTTCATCTCCGCGCCCACGGAACTCGGTAATGACATCCTTAACGAGAAAGCGCGAATTGCTTCCAGTTACATATACATCTATGTTTTGAATGTGTAGCAAAGAATTGAGAAGCTCTTCAAAGCCTGGTACCAGTTGTATTTCATCCAAAAGGCAATAATATTGCTCATTATCCTTTATTTGCGCTTTTATGAATTTATAAAGGCTCATTTTTTCGCGCAGGTCGATATATTCCAGATCATCAAGGGGAATTCTTATAATGTGCGATTCGTTGGTACCTTCTGAAAGGAGCTTTTCATAAAAGAGCTTGAAAAGAAGATATGATTTTCCGCTTCGCCTGAGGCCGGTAACGGTTTTAATCATTCCGTTGTGTCGCTTTTGGAAAAGCTGTTTTATATACGAGGTGCGTGAGAAAATCATGAGTCCTCCTAATCCCTAAAAAGTAGTATAGCCACCTTTTTAGGGAATAGCAAGCTGGGGAAAAGTAATAGCACTCTTTTTTTGTGGTGGCATGGGCGAGCTATGTAGGTTGTAACTATTTGGTAAAGCGGGTAACATAGCGGGCCGGTGAACCTAGATTGCAAAGGAGCTGACCGGATGGGGATTGATGATAACACCTCCAAAGCTGATAATCTTAAAGAATTGCTTTTGAATAGCCACAACCTCATCCTGCACGGCGCGCCGGGCACCGGCAAAACTTATCTGGCTAAGAAAATTGCGAAAGCCATGGGCTGCCAGGATGATGAAATCGGTTTTGTCCAATTTCATCAATCTTATGATTATACCGATTTTGTGGAGGGCCTGCGGCCGGTTGATGATGGCGCGGGGAGAATTGGTTTCGCGCGGAAGGATGGCGTGTTTAAAGCATTTTGTGCTAAGGCGCTCATAAAACAGGCGGCTGCTCCAGCCATAACCGATAAGCTGAATGAAAATCCAGTTGTCTGGAAAGTTTCGTTAGGTGGTTCAGGCGATAATGAAATCAGAAAAAACTGTTTTAAAAACGGCTATATAAGAATCGGTTGGGATGAATACGGTGATGTTGCAGACTTTAGCGAGTTTGACAATTACACAGAACATGGTGGTAAAAACGTACTTAGCGCTTTTCAAAATCAAATGAAAGAGGGCGATATTGTTGCTTCGTGTTTTTCGGCCAGCGAGGTTGATGCTATTGGTGTAATAACAGGAGGTTATGAATTTCATGCTGAATTTGAAGAATATAAAAGAGTTAGAAAAGTAGAGTGGTTGATTAAAGATATCAAGGAAGATATTATAGCACTAAATAACAACAAAAAATTTACGGCGGCCACTATCTATAAATCGAATATTACAGCAGAGAACGCCTTAAAAATTGTTACCGCGCATAATGAATCAAATATTGAAAGTCGGCCTTTTGTCTTCATCATCGACGAGATCAACCGTGGCGAATTGTCAAAAATTTTCGGCGAATTATTCTTTTCCATCGACCCAGGCTATCGCGGCAAAGTCGGGAAAATAAAGACGCAATATCAAAACCTTATAGAAGAGGGCGACACATTTTATGATGGCTTCTTCGTCCCCGAAAATGTCTATATCATCGGCACCATGAACGACATCGACCGCAGCGTGGAGAGCATGGATTTGGCTATGCGGCGGCGCTTTGCTTTTAAAGAGGTGACAGCAGATGACCAGAAAGAAATGCTTGCTGAACTTGATAAGGTTAGGGAAGGTTTGGCAAAAGAAGCAATAAACCGTATGACTAATTTAAATAAAGTTATTGAAGATATTCCCGGACTTTCGCGCGCTTATCACATCGGCCCGGCATATTTCCTCAAATTGGAAAAATATAAAGGAGATTTTGAACAGCTTTGGAAATATCATCTTCAAGGCCTTTTGCGGGAATACCTGCGCGGCATGGAAAAAGCGGATAATTTATTAGATGAGAAGTTAAAGACAGCATATGATGATGACAAAGACCATACACAACAAAAGGATGCATCGAGCTCAAATTCTGATGCAAGTGCAAGTTCCCAAGCGTAGCCATGATTATCAATTTAAAAGATAATCAATATGAGCCTGTTCCTTGGGAAAAGGCCGCATCGCCGAATGAGGCTCCCGATCAACGCCAGTTGGATTTATTGCGCGAATTTGCCGGAGTTTCCCTCAAAGAACTCGCCGGGCGCGGCAATTTTTTAATTTTCCCCTCTAAAGCGGCCGAATCCGAGCTGGCGGATCAAAAATATATCTATAAATTAACCAATAAAGATAGTGATTCTCCGGCTTTGCAAACCGGCAATATCATGGGCTTTATCAGCCTGGGTGAAGATTTGCAAATGCGCATTACTTCCCGCTTTGACCAAGGCAAAAAGAATTACTTTTTGCACTATATGCTACAAAAGGTTTGCAATGTGGCCCCTACCAAGGAGCCCACAAGCTCCGGCGATGATGAGTTTTATGACTTTTTGTATTACCTCTTTCCCTATTACTTAAATGCCTCCTGTGCCCAGGGGATTTACCGCGCCTATGTGCGGCGTGAATATAACGATGCCAATGTGCGCGGCCCCATTGATGTGGGGCGGCATATCCGCTTTAATATCCCCTTTAACGGCAAAATTGCTTATCTTGCGCGCGAATACGCCACCGATAATAATGTTACCCAGCTGATTCGCCACACTATTGAATATATCCGTAGCCAAAACCTGGGCGGCGCTATATTGGAGCATGATAGCCAGATCCGCGATAATGTCAAAGCCATGGTGGCCGCCACGCCGAGCTATAAAAAGGAGCTAAGAGCTCAGGTCATCGCCGGCAATTTGCGCCCGAAAGTTCATTCTTATTACACCGCTTATGAGCCTTTAAGGCAAATATGCCTGGCCATTTTGCGCCGCAAAAAGATAGGTTACGGCGACAATAAGCGGCAAAATATCAGCGGCATTCTCTTTGACGGCGCAGCTTTGTGGGAAGAATACCTAGCCAGGGTTTTTGCGGAATATGATGCTAAGGCTGCTACACCAAATAAGTTAAACCTCATTCATGCCAATAATCGTTTAAATAAAAACGGTATTCCTCTTTTTGAAAATGGGGGAAGTTATTACCCGGATTTTTACCGCAAAAATTTTAGCGAAAAACTGGAGCAACTCTCTGATTACAAAGGTCTTGTTTTAGATGCCAAATATAAACGGCTGGCTAAAAGTTCGGCCTCTATTGGGGAAGAAGATTTTTGCGCCCAAGGTCAAAAGGTTAGTATTGGCCGCGAAGATTTATTTCAGATGCTGGCTTATATGCATTGCCTGCCGGCTACTAGGGCTATTCTTTTGTTTCCGTGGGAGAAAGAAAAAGCGGAGGAAAAATCGCCATTTGTCTCTGAGGCTAAAAGCGCGCGGGGCTTTGGTGGCGAGATATTGGCTATGGGGCTGCCAATAGCCCAAGGGCAAGAAAATTTTCAAGAATTTGCTCAAAAGATGCAGAAACAAGAAGAATTATTTTGTGAGAAAATAATGGATAAGTCAGCCTAAACAGCCGGCTTAACAGGGCACAGCCGGCATTAGAAAACAGAAAATATAGAGGTGTTTTAGTTATCGGCAGCTCTTAATCATCAACGTTATACACCCAAATGCAGCGGACAGAATAAGCGTTCTCCCTACTGGTTTGAGAGACTAATGCCGAACCGCTAAGCGACATATAGTGTGAAGATTTGGTATCTCCGGAGTTATAATACTCGTATTTATCTTGGCTCCAGAAATAAGCAGTGTCACCTTCACCCATGCCACCAAAATTTATGTAGCGGCCATCTGAAGTCCTATAACCGGCGGGAAGAGCCGAAAATCCGGTAGTGTTGGTGCCTCCCCAACTTGTATCTTTTAAACTTTTAATTTTTTCAATATTTGATAGATAAGACTCTGTTCCGCCTAAATATTTTAGCAGGTTTTCAAAATCTTCTTTTTTTGGTAAACGCCAGCCGCGAGGGCACACATCTATAGCATCAGCCCATGTATATAAGCAGCCGTATTTCTTAAAAGTTTCTTCGTTTCTGTAATGGCAGGTTATGGGTTCTCTTATTAAGTATGAAGGGTGGGCGGTGGTATTTTGATTCTTAACAGCCCACTTGGTGCCATTTATGTCAACATAATTTGGTTGGTCGCAATTATCTCCTTTTTTCAAAACATCTTTACACTCATCGCAATTTTCGCCGGTCATAAGTGAGTTCTTGCACTCGTCGCAATTTTCGCCGGTCATAAGTGAGTTCTTGCACTCATCGCAATTATCACCAGTCCAGATATCACTATCACATGAGCACTCGCCAGTGCCATCTTTGCCATCATTACAAGTGCCGTGCTTGCAGGTGCAGGGCTTACACTCGGCACCAAAGTGATTAGCCAAACACTCTTTGGGCTGATCTTCATCGCTTGCAGCATCACTTTTGCCATCAGTATCGCTTTTAGCATCGCTCTGGCTGTCGTGCTGGTCGCTGGCGGCATCGCTATTGGCATCAGTGCCACTTTTAGCATCACTCTGGCTGTCACCATCGCTACTGGCGTCTTTGTCTTTACCTTTGTCTTTGTCCTCGCCTGTTTGGCTGTCACTCGGCTTTTGTTGCTCATTGCCTGGTGTAGCCGGTTTTTCCTCATTGTGATTACCGCAGCCGATGGCCAAAAAGGTGGCCAGCCCGGCAATGAGTAAGAGATTTTTACATTTTTTCATTATATTTCTCCACCGCGCATAAGCGCATAATGCACCGCTATTGGTGCAAAATTATTAGAAAATTTAGGATTTATGGATTGTTTAAAATTTGGATATGTGCTAAAATTAAATAAAGCGACTGAACTGAACTGAACATGATGTATATGCTCCTAATAGCCAAACAACAACGCGGGCAAAGTACTACAGCTTTTGAGTTCTTGACAATGGGGAAAATATGAGCCGCATGCCGGGAAATATGCGGGCGGTTATAGCGGCATTATGGTGAAGAGGACTCTGGCCGGCGCCATGGTGCGGGAACTTGGTTAGCGCCGCCGTTTACTTGCCCCGGAAGAGCTATTATTTTTTGGCTTATCGGTAGCGGCCTGGACGGCTTCCTGAGAGGGAATTTCTTTTCCTTTACAGGTATTTAAGGCCTTAACCGCAGTGCGATTGACCAAAACATCACTGCTCTCGGCATCGTGTTGCATGGCCGCCATGGCCTCGGGAGTACAGCGCGTGGTGAGGGCCTCTAGCAGTTTGCAATGCTCATCTGTATCGGTTAAGCGCTCCAGAGCGGAGAGAACCAGCGGCTCATCTTCGGCCGGACCGATTTTCACTAAAGCCACAGCAACATTAGCGAGAGCTTCCTGGCTCAGATATTCATCACTCAGCCGTTTTTTGAGTGCCGGCAAAACGCGGGTTTCTTTAATAGTGGCGTTTAGAGAATTGTTCATTTTCAGGCGCACCAGGTAATCGGCGCCATCGGCCACCAGCCAGGGCTCCTTGGCTGATTCCACCGCTTTGCAAATGGTTTCCGCATCGCGCTTATTATAAGCTTTATTTAGGCGCTTGATGGGAGTGGAGCAGGCGCCGGCTAATAGCATATTGGCAACCAGAGTAATATTTAGTGCGAATAATAAAGGCTTTTTCATAAAACCTCCTATGGTTAAGTCTTGTTAATGAGAGCCAGAAGTGCCTGGCTTTCCTGATTACCGGGATCTGATTCTAGCGCTAAACCAAGCATTTGCCTAGCTGCTTCTAGCTTTAAAGTGTCATTATTTGCTGTGCCCTCCATAATAAATATTTTGGCCAGCAAAATATAAGCCTCAGCAGATTTTGTGTCCAAATCGGTGGCTTTTTGCAAAAGTTCCCGCGCTGCATCATAGCGGCCGCGTAAATAATGATTATGGGCCTCAAGATAGAGTTCATGGGCTTTATGCTGTCTTTCCAGTTCTTCCGGGGAGGGGGCAGGGGGAGCGGGCTCCTCAATCTCCGGCGCTTTTTCCGCCTCCTTAGCGGGCTCACCAGAAGCCTTGGAATCCTGTACTACTGCCGGGGCAGCCGTTTGCGGCAGAACGATGGCCGGGCGCGGGGAGCAGGCGGGAAGGAGGAGGAAAAGCAGGAAAAAGTAGCGCATGGATTAGTTATAATGAATATCAGGTGCAGTGACCGTTAATGCACTCGCCACTTAAGCAATCTGTCGGATTATCGCATGATGAGCCTGAAGGCAGTCTTAAAGCGCACTTATTGCTTTCACAATAAAAATTGGTGTAATTGGTGCAATCACTACAATCAACCGGTGTGCAAGTAGTGTTACATGAATTGGAAAGACAGTATTCATTGCCTGGACATGCAACATTAGTACTGTTTTTTTGTCTGCATGTGTTTGCATCACAATAGAAGCCAGGCATACAGTCATCATCATTGCCACAAGAACCGGTTTTGCAACTTGAGCTATCGGCACAGGCCATGTTATCAGTGCAGACAGTATAAGTGGAGAAGCAACTTCCGGCGTTACATCCTCTCATATTTAATACGCCGTTCGAGCAAGTAGTAGTGCCGCAGTCAGTGGCTGCCGGCCAACAATTGCCCTTGTGAGTATCGTCGGCATTACAAGAGTAGGTTACTTGCAGACTTGAAGTCCCGCTACACTCGGCATTAGGACAACTGGCGGAACTGCAGCAGACGCCGTCTACACAGTTACTGCTTTGACATACAGTACCAGCTCCGTCGGAACCGTTTCTTAAGTCGCTGTCACTACAAGATGCCCCTAGAGCTTTTTGGGCTACGCAACTTCGTGAGCTATTGCAATAGTAACCAGTTGCACAATCATTATTTGAGGAACAATTTGTTTTGCATCCGTTATTATCGCACTTGTAATTCTGGCAATCTACAGATAAAGCTGTACATATTCCACTATGGCCTGTGGTATTGCACTTAAATGATATAGCTAAGTTACCTGAACAACTTGGCTGAGTGTTGCAAGCAGAGTTACAGCAGACGCCATTTGCACAGTAACCGCTTTCGCATATAGCATTTATATTGTCTGTTGGTTCTTTGAGTAATGAGCTTGAGCAAGATATCCCAATACCTTCTTTGGGTGAGCATACACCGTTAGAACCAGACTTCTTACAATAGTAACCGTCTGCACATTGGCTGTTGCTCGAACAAGATGTGTTGCAAGTAGAGCTATTCATGCATGTATAGCCACTGCAATCATCGGTTGAAGTTATGCAATTACCACCCGAACAAGTATGAGAAGTCAAAGTATTATTTGAGCAGCTATTGGTTCCGCACGACACAGTGGAGGTGCTACAGGTTCCTCCGGTACAGATGGGAACAACCTGACTATTACCACTACATGTCGGAGCATCGTTACAAGCCGTTGCACAACAAATGCCACCAACCAAAAATCCACTGGCACAGTCCGAAGCATTGCTGGCAGTTTGGCCATTGGCGTTCTTGCAAGCACCGGCGCCATCACATACCTTTCCGCTGGTATTACAATTTCTACCTTGCTGCCCGCTTGTTACATTGGAGCAGGTTCCGGAATTATTGCCTACCTGGCAGGTTCCACAATCAGTATCGGTACAATAGCCATCACTGCACTTACCACTCAGGCAATCGTTGCCATTTGTACATCCCGATTGCCCGTTTATTTTCTTGCAAGCACCGTTGCCGTCACACAGAGAACCTGTGCTACAACCATTATTGAAACCAGAAGGAGTATTGGTACAACCGCTTGAACTACCTTGTTTACACTTGCCGCAGGCCGAAGCTACACAATAGCCATGGTCACAGTGCCCGCTAGAACAATCTCCATCTACTGAACATTGTTGATTATTCGGAAGGAGGCAATTTCCGCTTGCGTTGCATTTTCTGGGAGCGACACAGGTATCGTCTGTATTGTTTTTAACTTGGGTACATGTACCTAGATCGCATGAGTAACAGGTTGTGTTGCAGGCTGTATTACAACAATAACCATCAACACAGTGCCCGTCTTTGCATATAGAGTCTATACCGTCAGCTTGGTTTTTAAGCATATTTACTGCGCATTGTTTTGAGGCGCTGGAAGCTAGTTTTTGGACACATTTGCCAGATGCATTGCAATAGTAACCATTTGCACATTCACTATTTTTCGTGCACTTTGTTGTTGCCGTGATACATGCTGTTGAATCAGCATTACAGGTATATGGTGAGCAGTCCGTTTCCTGGCTGTTGCAGTAACCGCTGGCTGTACAAGTACTGGTTGTTTGTTTACCGCCGGTGCAGCTGTCAGGGCAAGTAGTGGCACAGCAGAAATCATCTTCGCATATTCCACTGGCGCACAGTTCATTGGAACCGTTGCAGCCCTCACCGTTAGCCAGTTTACACGCACCGTCTTTGCATATTTGATTTTCCTGACAAGTGTTTGAATGGGTATAATCAGCCACCTGAGTACAGGTGCCGCTCGCACAGGTGTGACACTCTCCACAGGCGGTGGCACAACAGTAGCCATCGGCTGATACATTATTGTGCTGACACATATCATTTGTGGCCCCAATGCCAACAAATACGCCATCAGGACGTTTTGAAGTGCATTGGCTATCTGAACAATAGTAACCGCCCGCACAGTCGCTATCATACTCGCAATTGGTACGGCAAGACTCGGTGTCCTGGCAAGCATAGCCGTTACAAGATTGCGGCCTTTGTTCTGTGCAAACGCCGCTATTATTGCAAACATATTGCGTCAGTTCTCCATTAACACAGCTATCTTTCTGGTTGCATGCAGTTTTACAGCATACACCATCTACGCAGAAAGAGTTGCTTGGACACTCATTAGCGGCTTCACATCTATCACCAAATGATTTTAGTTTCACGCATTTGCTTGATTTACAATAATAACCGTCAACACAATCAGTGTCAGCTCTACAGGATGGCAAGCAATCAGAAGCATCGGTTTTACATTTCAGGTTATCGGGGCAAGGATTGGATGTGCTATTTACGCATGTGCCGCCTTCGCCTGTGCAACTTTGGTGCTGGAGTGTGGAACCAACACATTGAGTCGGACAACTTGCTTGTTGGCAACAATGGTTATTCAAGCAATTTCCAGAGAGACATGTAGTAGGTGATGAACACTCACTACCATTATCGGTTACACACTTACCGGTCCCATCACATAATGTGGTACAGGTGCCATTGGCATCATCTGGTAGCCCTGAATCTATCGGTGAACAGGTTCCGCTTTGGCAAGTCATGCATTGACCGGTGCAGGTTGTATTACAGCAGTGACCTAAAACACAATAGTGATTGTCTAAGCACATTGAACTCTCAGAGTCATTAGTGTTCTTTAAATAGGATTTACTGCATTCAGCACCGTCATTTTCTTTAGGTAAACACTTTCCTGAAGAAGCACAATAATACCCATTAATGCAATCATTGTTTTCAACGCAGCTATCCTTAAAGGCATTATGGGCACTATTACATTTAAGATGATTTGGAGAATCAGTTGTGTGGCTAACTTCACAGCTACCGTCACTTCCGGTGCACTTAAAGATGGTTAGTGTTGAAGTATCCTGGCCGTCAGCACAAGTGTTAGTACAACTTTCTGTTGCACAACAATGGCTATCTACACAGTATCCGCTTAGACATTGTGTGCCTGAAGTG
>JAEEML010000011.1 GCA_016283195.1 Deltaproteobacteria bacterium
AGCGGCCTGGCTATTTCGCTGGCCTGTGAAGAATATGTGGAGCATTTAGAGGAAATAGAGCAATACATAAAGATGAAAATTCCGGTTGCTTTTGCCGAAGATGAGCTCTATCTAACTGATATTACAGCCGGAAAGAGTGCACCGCCCAAACCTTTTGACAACCACCGCACTCATGGTCCGCGTCATTCAGAGCGAAAAGTTCACCACCTGCCCAAAGGGCCTAAAAAAGCGCAGGCAGAAACTGAATTGCCGGTTCAAAATAGTGAAAATACCGAGAAAAATGCTAAGCCATCTAAGGCAAAGAATCGTTATTTGCGGCACCGCCGCCCGCCAACTGCCGGAGAGCGCATGGCAGCTATCCGCAAGCATCAGCAAAAAAAACATGACACTCTATCAACTGGGGCCTGAGCCTTTTTTCCCACCGGCTACCCTGGCCGATAAAAACGGGCTTTTAGCCATAGGCGGCGATCTCTCGCCTGAGCGGCTGATAATAGCCTATATGAATGGCATTTTTCCCTGGTTTTCCGAGGGTGATCCGCTGCTCTGGTGGGCACCAAATCCGCGTTTTGTGCTTTTTACAAAAGAGCTGCATATCAGCAAATCACTAGCCAAAGTTTTGCGACATGAGCTCTATGATGTAACCTTTGACAAGGCTTTTCCGCAAGTTATTGCCGCTTGTGCTGCCACTCCCCGTCCCGGCCAAGATGGGACTTGGATTACCCCTGAGATGCAAAAGGCCTATATCAACCTGCACCACCTGGGCATTGCCCACAGTGCGGAAAGCTGGCAAAACGGCCAACTGCTGGGCGGGCTTTACGGCTTGCAACTGGGCAAAGTTTTCTTTGGTGAATCCATGTTTTCGCACGCGCCAAATAGCTCAAAGGCGGCTTTTGCCACCTTGGTACCGCTTTTACGCGAGCAAGGGGTGCAACTCATCGACTGTCAGATGGAAACTGCCTACCTGGCCTCATTTGGCGCCAAAATGATTTCTATCAAAGAATTTCTCGCCTATTTGCAAAGCGCTGTCCGGCCATATATGGCTGGTATTGCCAACTACTCTTGGCCTCATCTCGATAATCTTGATAAAAAAGCTACCCACAATTAAGGCTTTTAGTGTATAAGAAGCGAGGCTCTTTGGAGCCTGGTTTTTCTTGTGTTAAGGTTTTAAAACTTTTACATAAAGGAGTAAAAAATGGCCGACACCACAGTATCAAAAGTTCAAGGAAGACAAGGCGTTAGCAACGACTATGATTTCACCAAAGAAATGGAAGGAGCTAAAGCCGGCGAGGTTCGCGGTTTTGAAAATCCCGACGGCACCAAAGCTTATGTCCTCCGCACTGATGGCAACACATCGTGCAAAGACTTTGCCGATTACGTCTTCAACAAGCGTGAAGGCGGCGAACTTGATGGCAATCAGCTGCGCAATGTAGCCATTGCGCTGGCCAAACAAAATGGCCTGGGCAATATCGACCCTGATGACCATGTGCCGGCTAATCGCGACCTCGTTTGCCAATTGCGCGATTTTGCCAAACTGGTAAACAGCAATGCCGATGCCAAAGCCGAAATCCGCAGCTCCGGGCGCTCTTCTTCCGGCAGCGGCTTTGGGGCTATCTCCGGCGGCGGCAATATGGATGTCGGCACTAAAAAAGTGCTCGGCTATGCTCCTCCCTCCGGCGGCATGGGCGGTGGCCTCGACATCGACTAAGCACAAAACATCCCTCTACTTCCGTTGTCACTCAGTTCCAAAAAAACGTATGAAAACTCAAACAGATTGGCTCTCTCTATTTATGAAAATGGAGAGGGCGATATGCCATAATTTCCGCTACTTGTGGGGTGAGGTGTAAGCTAAATTTATTTAAGAACTTTGCCGGTTATATCTTGGCGCATACCAGCAAGAAACATCCCAGCGGAAACACTGTTGCGCCCTTCCCTTTGCAACTCTTTTATCTCTAAAAAGCCGTCGCCAGTTGCCACATAGAGATGGCGATTTTCCGTAAAAAGCGCCCCGGGAATACGCGGCCAATTGCGCGCTTCGCTCATAGGAAGCACTTGGTGAATCATAAGGCGGGCGCCTTCAAACATGGCAAAAGTGCCCGGCCAACTGGCAAGTGCCCGCACCTGACGCATAATATAAGCAGAGTTTTGCGTAAAATCGATATGGCCATCGGCCTTAGTGAGCATAGCGGCATAAGTAACTTGGCTTTCATCCTGCTTGGTCCAGCTGGCCGAACCGGCTATTATCTCTTTAATGGCGGTAAGCGCAAGGCGGGCACCCATTTCTGCTAGCCTGGCCGTCAAAACCGGCAAGGTATCTTCCGCGGAAATAGGTGTTTTCTCTTGCAACATATAATCGCCGGCATCAAGGGCCTTTACTACTTTCATAATTGAAACGCCCGTCTCCTCATCACCGGCCCAAATAGAGCGGGCTATAGGTGCCGCCCCGCGCCATCTGGGCAAAAGCGAGGCATGGACATTTATTGTCTCATATTTGGCTATGGCAATAAGTGAAGGCGGGATTATCTGCCCATAAGCAGCCACCACCGATATATCTGGCTCAAGAGCCGTCAGTGCTTCCCGGAGTTCTATATTTTTGCGCACATGTTCCGGCTGAAAAATAGCTTTTACGCCATGATTTAAAGCCAAAACTTTCACCGGCGGCGGAGTAAGCTTTTTGCCGCGCCCGGCCATTTTATCAGGCTGGGTGACCACCCCGACAACCGTAATATTTTCGGATGCGATTAAGGCTTCCAAAACCGGCACGGCAAAATCCGGCGTACCCCAAAAAAGGACTTTTACGCTACTCATATTGCACCATAATTTAAGGAAATATTTTATTCTTCTGCTTTACGTTTACGCAGACGGCGAATAACAGCCGCCATCTTTAAACGGGGCATATAATTAACCAAGGTAAGCCCTTTTAAATGATCGAGTTCATGCTGAATACAAACGGCAAAAAACCCGGTGGCGTCAATGGTTATCGGCTCACCCTCAACATTTTGGGCTTTTACCAAGACATGCTCTGCCCGTTTTACTTCCCAAGAAACACCGGGCAAAGAAAGACAGCCTTCTTCAAAAGAAATAGCGCCGCTCTTTTCCACTATTTGCGGATTCACTAAAACAAGCGGGCCGGTATAACCGCCGGCTTTTTGCTCTTCAAACCATTCCTTGTCTTCATCGCTTTTAATTCCGCCGGGAAAAAGGTCAATAACTACAAGCTGTTTGCTAACACCAACCTGCGGAGCCGCCAAACCGACACCGGGAGCAGCATAGAGCGTCTCAAACATATCAGAGACCATTTCTTTCAGCTTTTCATCAAAGACAGTCACTGGCTCGGCCTGAGCAGAAAGGACAGGATCCGGCAAAGTTACAATATTAAGCAGCATAATTATCCTCTGGCAAGGTTATTAAATGTGGAGAGCTATTAAGTGGTGCTATCGGTATTGCCGTCTGTTTCATAGCAATATGTCGCGTCTCCACCCTTGGGACTGGCCTTACAAGCATAACCGTATGAGCAATCATTGGCCGCTTTGCAAGGTTTGCGGCAGAGTCCGATACGCTGATTACCGGCTTGCAAAGGCTCTTTGCTCTTGGAGCCAACGGTACTGGATGGAGTATATACTGTTTCTTCCAAGCAGACATAACCATCGTAGCAATCCGGCTTATCGGATTCAACTTCGCAATAATAGGCCACATTTTCGTTGCAACCGGTGGCAAACGTCATGGTTCCGGCCAAAATTCCCATTAAAAACAACGCACGTTTCATTTAAGCTCCTTTCAGAACAACTGCGTTCAGAAAAGCAACGGCCACATCTTAATGGAAAGCCGCGTCAATTTCAAATAATATCAATCAAAGAAATAATAGTTTATCGTAGCAGCCAAAGCACTGCTCTCAAAACTGGGCATAATCATTAGCCCGGGAGCACTTTGAGCCCCTGAGCCGCTGTATAAAAGCAACATAGCCGGCCGCGTAACAGATTTCGCCTCGCCATTAGGTATATCCAAAAGCGTACCAACCTCCAATTTTACCGGCCGCGTACCCACAGTTGGCAGGCTGGTTGTATTAAAATAGGCGGCCTGCATAGGCGTATAATAATCAAATACTGAGAATAATTGGCTTTCACCGCGAGCACAAGAATCGTTTTGGCAAGCAGACTTTTTAACGGCAAAACGAATTCCTGCCCCTTTGGCTGCCGTTCCGCCCGGGCCGAAAGTATCACCGGCTCTAAGACGCGCCTGCCTTGTGGGGTCGGAAATAGAAGCGGCCGGTTTGGCCAAAACCAAGAAAGAATCCTTGGCTCTTATTTCAAAATCAAAGCCTTTGACGGCGTCAAAACAGGCGCCGTTTATGGGGGGCTCGGTAACAAAATGGCCTTTCTGCTCCTCCGAAACCAGGGTAAAAGTCCGCTTACCATATTCTGTCGCCCCGCCGTAAAGAGCCCGGCATTCGGCCGGGTTACCGTCCGGCTGAGTTAAAATCACCACTTCATCGCCGGCCCAACCTTTATCGGCTTTGGTTCGCACCATGTAACTGCTGCTGCTGAAGGCGGCATAGTCCACCCAAAAACGGCCGTTCTCATCAACCTGGCCCCGGCCCAAAGCACCGCTGCCTAAAGTGACATCGGCTTCATAAATAATTTCATATTCGGTATTTGCGCTAATATTGCGGTAACCGTGAAAAACCCGGACACCGGTATCGTTATAGCAAATACCCAATTTATCTTCGTCAGAGCAGCTATCGAGCCACCAAGAAGTTCCATCAATATTTTCGGATATTTTGGTGGAAGAACGCGGATAACAGAAGTTAACATCAACCATTTTATAGGCAATTTCACCATCGCTGGCCGCATCATCCTGCACATAATAGTAGGTCGAGCCCTTCAAAGTAGCGGCAACCAGGTAATTTTTATATCCTTTAGTTACTGTTACGCCATTTGAGGTTTCGCCGAGACAATTAACTTGCAAAGTCGGCTCGCTGACGAAAGTAAGCCGCCAGGGAATATCGCGCATAAAAAGATCAACTGTATCACTGCCGGCATCCGGCGCTTGGTATATATCGTGATTTTTTACATGAGCGGGATTTAAAGTTGCGGCATCGCTATAAACGGCAATGCGCCGCCTAGCAGCATGAGCAACAAAAAGCAAATTACCATCTGGGGAAAGCGCTATATCCTGCTGGCTCTCGCCAACATCAAAGTAGTTAATTTCACCACTTTCAAGGTCAAGACGCAAAAGTTCGGTGCCACTGTTTTGCGCCACCCAAAGCTGCCTTTGGGCCGGCACATAATGGCCATGCACAGGAGCCGGGCCGGCCGGATAAACATTCTCTATAGTAATCTCCGGATGCTCAATTTTGTCATCGGCCGAAAGTACATAGTGCAAGCTAAAATAAACTAAAGACTTAGATGTTAAAGCCATAAAAGTATCGCAGTGCAGGCCGCAACTATCTATCGGCAAGAGCTGAAAGAGAGCGCTGTCGGCGGCAGCTATTCTAAAAGCCATTAGGGCCTCAGGATTATTGCTGTCCGGCACCATTTCCAGCTCTGCCGTATCCAGTAACTGAATAGAACCAAGCTCCGCCGAGGCCACCAGGAGTAAACGTCCATCGCTGCTGGTGGCCAGAGCCACCGGGGCCGGGCCGGCTGGAATCATAATAGGAAAATAAAAAACCGGGCTCCAGACATACTCAATATCGTTATATGGGCGGGCGGTATCAAGAGCTGTCACAAAATCCCGGGCCGAATCGGCGATAAAAAGATATTCCGGTTTGCCGGCAGGTAAGCCCGGGCCGCTTTGCACAAAATCACTCGGCCGCTGCAAAGTGGTGGTATTGGGTTTGGTATCGTCGCAAGCTTCCGCCAAAAATCCAAGCAGCAGCAGAGCAAAAAGCTGCTTAATTATCACGTTTGGCAATTTTATGCGTGCCATCATTTAACCTCTGTTTTAAAGAAAATTCGCTGACAGAATCGGCAGAAAGGTCATAAATAGCCAGTCCATGACTATAGAACTCGGTGACCAAAAGCCAATCGGTACCATCGCCACCTTTGACAAGAGCCATGGAAAACGGGCCGCCTTCGGTAGGAATACGCCCCAGCAAAAGACCGGTAGAAACCGAAAAAACTTCAATTATATCGGTATCAATAATAGAAACCAAAGCCAGTTTGCCCAGGAGCTTATGATCGTAAATCACCAAATCGGCAGATTCACCTTCAAGAGCGGTACTCCAAC
Source organism: Deltaproteobacteria bacterium (assembly GCA_016283195.1). Classification (GTDB taxonomy): domain Bacteria; phylum JAEEML01; class JAEEML01; order JAEEML01; family JAEEML01; genus JAEEML01. Next base: position 6,226 of record JAEEML010000011.1, read on the forward strand.
GCACAGCGCCGTATGGTCTATCGCGATCTTTAATATCCAAATCAACAAGCACCAAAGTATGGGGGAAAGTATTGCTTAAAAGCAAGGTTTTATCATCTACTTTAGCCATGGCATTGATTGAAGACCCGGCAAATTGTGTATAAATATCAATATATTTTAGAGATAGCGGTGGTTTTATTGTTGAAGTTACAAAAAGACGCGAGCTGTAACCGTCACTATATTGGCTGGCGCCGATAAGTTGTGAGGTGCCATCAAGCCACATGAGCTCGGCTATCCCGCCTTTGGGGCCATGATAGCCACTTCCGGCTGTAAGCTCAAAAGTATCTTTCGGCCATGTTAGCGGCAACAGGGAAGAATAGCCCAAAGTACCTAAAATGAGGTGGTCGGCATCATCATCCCCGGGGACAAAAGAAAGAGCAAAAAAATCATCTAAATCAGCCACATCAACATCAGGCAGAGAAAATTTTTCCGGCAAAAATTTCTGCGATTTTTCCAAACAATCCTGCCCAGGCACTTTGCAGGAAAGCTTTTTGCCATCGGCCGACACTTCAATGGGCAAAAGAGAGGCGGCACCGCGAATAGGTAAAACTGCCCGTCGGCCATCAGGGCGCATACTGAATTGCCCGCCAAAACTATCAACACGGAGAGAACCGTCCTCATAAATAGCGGCTTTGCCATCACCGTCTTTGCTTAGCTTAGTGAGGTCGATAACCAAAAGGCTACCGGAAGTATATTGCAAATCAAAGTTGGCATTAACCAAATATGCCAGCCCGCGATTTTGCGGATCGGCAAGTACATAAGCCGGATAATAAACAGTATTCAGGGGTATCTTAACACCTGCTGTCTCGTTGCAGGCAGTAAGCCCCGCCAAGAGAAATAAAAAGGTCATATATTTTAAACGCACAAAAGCCTCCAAAGTAATCAGGCTCAAAAGCCGCGGCTAAATTATTTTAAAGTGCGGGGCGCGTCAATGGTTCCATTGAAAAGTGATTGAACTTTTCTTCTAACTTCAATTATAAAAGAAGCTGGGTTTGCATTCTGCTAGAGGAGGTAAAGATGCAACGCACAGGATTTGTTCTCGCACTGTTAATGGCCTTTTCGCTAGTCGCTTGTACTCATAACGAGGAGCCGATTCCCCAAAAGCCAAGCACTAACAACAATGGCAATGGCAAAGGCAATAACAACAATCAGCCGGTGCCCGGGGCTTGCTCTGATAGTTGTACCGATGGCACGACCTGCTGTGGTGGCAAATGCGTAAATATCACCATAGATTCAGACAATTGCGGTAAATGCGATAACAAATGCAGTGATCTGGGCAGCGACCTTGTCTGCAGAAATAATGAGTGTGTCAAAGTTATTTGTGACGAAGGCGCTGTGCGTTGCAATGTAGCTAACCTGGAGATTTGTCGTAACAATACTTGGGAAATCCACACACCGTGCAAAGACAATACTCCTGTCTGCAGTGAAGAGCAGAAAAAATGCATTCCCAAACCAGCCAATTGTCAGGAAGGTGTGGGCCGTTGCACAAACAACAAATTGGAAATTTGTGCCGACGGTGATTATGAAGAAGTAAAAACCTGCGACAACGACAGAGAAATTTGCGATGCCGAGGGCAAAACTTGCAAACTAAAACCAGGTGTCATTTGCGAGGATGATGCTAAAAAATGTGAAGATAACAAGGTTTGGAGCTGCAGTAACAACACTTGGAGCGTTGTCAAAACCTGCACCGACCAAATGTGCGATGATAAAGCCAAAGATTGTGTTGACATCGTCTGTACAGATGGCGAAAAAGCCTGCCGCGACGGCGATGTTTATGTTTGCGACAGCAATGCTTATACCTTGGATAAAAATTGCGACGACACCACCCAATTATGTAAAAATAATGAGTGTATTACCAAAGTTTGCTCCGAAGGCGATTTCCGCTGCAATGACAGCGAAAACCGCATGGAATTCTGCAGTAACAATGAGTGGGTGGGCTCCACACCATGTCGGGATAACGAATACTGCGACAAAGGCGCTACAATCACCGAAACAGTTTGCCGCCCGCTTTGCGGCAATGGCAAAGTTGATACAGAAAAAGGCGAACTTTGTGATGGCAGCAACCTCGGTGACGGTACCTGTGCCAGTGCCACCGGCGATAGCTCTGCCACCGGCAACGTCACCTGCAATGGTAATTGCAAAGGCTTTGTCACTACAGGTTGCCAATATTGCGGCGACGGCGTGAAAAACGGCACCGAAGTTTGTGACGGCTCCGATTTCGGCCCTGCCACCTGTGCTTCCGTTAAAGATAATGAGTATTCCTCCGGTCTTTTGAAATGCAGCAAAAATTGCCAATCAATTTCCACTGAAAGCTGTACTAATCCCGAGTGTAGCCCAAAAGATAATTTTGCCTGCAACCAAACCAACACAGTTCTTTCGATGTGCGACCAAGGTACCTGGAAACCTATACAAACATGTACCAAAGAGAATCCCATCTGCAAAGCCGATTCTCATAACGGCTGTATTGCCATGGAAGGAGCCTGCGAAGAGAGTAGCATTATTTGTAACGGCAATATAATGCTGGGCTGTGACAACGGCGAATGGATTCACATGGCGACCTGCTCTGGCGATAAGCCGTACTGCGACCAAGATCTGGTGCAATGTCTGGCTGCCGCTCCGCAATGTACCAAAGAAGGCGATCTCAAATGCCAAGGCAACACAGTAATGAGATGTTCAAATTATCAATGGGTAACTGATGCAGATTGCACCAAAAAAGATTCCGGTGTGAATCCGGTCTGTCTCGATGGTGCCTGTGTGTACAGCACCGAACCATGTACCGGCGATGCCCTCTCCTGTGACAGCAAAGGCGAATCCGTTATCTCCTGTTATGAAGGTCACCTCTACTGGAGCTTTAATTGTAAACAATCCACCAACAATACCAAGCCCTATTGCGTAAACAACGGCGAGTGTGCCGCTTCGGCGAATGCCTGTGCCACCGGCGCAGTTCGTTGTAATGGCCAAAGTTATGAAGAATGCGATGCAGAAGAGTGGGTTCAATTAAGCAATTGCGCCGAAAATGTGCTCAACCCCACTTGCAATGTATCTGCCAGCCCAAGTGATTACTGTACAGCCGGGTGTTCCAAAGACCATTCAATCTGCCACAATAACAGCGTTTATATGTGCGATGAAAATCAAGCTTGGATAAATATGGAATCCGATTGCGGTCTATTTACTTGGTGTAATCTCCAGTGGGCTAATGCTGGTAACGCCGGTGGGCGCATTTTACCGGCAAACGGTAAAGACCAAAACAATTATGAAGGCCGCCTCGTTTGCACTAAAGACGTAAATACCCCGCTTAAAGATTGGGTTTCTGCTGGCGCTGGTACATACAACAGTGGTTGTGATCCTAATAGCTGCGGCAGCAATAAGGAATTCATGAATTCTACCATTACTTTAAACCCCGGCACCTGGTATTGCACATATCAGTTTAGGGATAAAGAATATGATAACTGGTATGCCTGTCTGCCCAACTTCAAAGAGAACAACGGCCCCGACGGTGGTGCCCCCATTGAGATTCTGCCTACTACCAAACTAGATATGGGCAAAATCTTCACCATCAATATACAATAATTTCAATCTCTAAATACCTTCAATAATTTTTTAAAAAACGGCACCTTGCGAGCCAAAACTCCAATGACATCGGCCAGTTCATCACAGCGCAAAATATAAGCCATAACGGCAAATATTAGCACCCCGCCGCCGATTAAGAGGGCGAGAATCAGAATATTGTAAAAGCTGGTGCCCTCCTGCCAGTGACCCAACATAGCGCCAAAATAGAGGCCTAAAGACATCACCAAAGCGGCAATTAGCGAGCGGGCGCCGGAAAAAATAATCTCCTTCCAGTGCAAAAAGCCCACGCGCCGATAAAGGAGTATTTGCAAGACAGTAAACTGCGTCCAAGAGGCAATGCCCAGGCTAAGCGCCAGGCCGGCATAGGAGAGCGGACCCATTAAAATGAGGGCGGAAGTTATATAAACAGCCAGGGAAAGCCCGGAACACAAAACCGGCGTCTTTGTGTCCTTTAAGGCAAAAAAGGCCTGGGTAGTCATACGGTTTTGGGCCACGGCACCAAGACCAACCGTGAAGAAGAGGAGCGCAAAAGCCGTTTTTTCGGCCATAAGGGCATTAAAAGCGCCATGCTGAAAAACGGTGGCAATAATGGGCCGGGCCAAAACCACGAGAGCCAGCGAAGATGGGATGATAATAAAATTGGCAAGTCTTAGAGCATAAGACAAAAGTTTCTTAAATTCCGCAAAGTTATTATCAGCGGCAAAACCAGCCAGGCGCGGCAGAGCGGCACTGGCAATGGCCACACCAAAAACGCCCAGCGGCAGCTGAGTAAAGCGGTCGGCGTTATAAAGATATGTCACACTGCCCTGCTCCAAAAAGCTGGCTAAATAGCGCTGGAGCATAATATTGAGCTCATAAATAGAAGTGCCGATGAGTGTTGGCGCCATTAGTAAAAGGATTTTGCGCACTTCCGGCGTCATTTTAAAGCGCGGGCGCGGTAGCATTTTGGCTCGCTTTAGAGCTATTATCTGCAAGAGCACCTGCGCAAAACCGCCGGCAAGCACACCGGCCACCAGAGCCCAAATTTCTTTGTTATAAAGATTACAATAGAGCACGCTCACCACAATTATAGTGGCGTTAAAAAGCGCCGGGGCAATGGCCGGGGCCAAAAAGCGGCGCAGAGAGTTCAAAATACCCATGCTAAGGGCCACCATGGCGGCGCACCAGAGATAGGGAAAGAGCCAGCGGGTAAGTGTCACCGTGAGCTCGAATTTGCCGGGGATTTGCTTAAAACCGCTGGCAAAAAGCGTGGTGATGGGCCCGGCGGCGAGGACGCCCAAGGCCACCAAAATGGCCACAATGGTGGGAAAGACGCCCAGCGAGGCGGCCACCAGCTTTTTGGCCTCTTCCGGCCCTTTCTTTTTGTAAGCCTCGGTAAATACAGGCAAAAATGCAATAGTGAGTGAGCCTTCGGCCACCAGTTGGCGCAAAGTATTGGGAATAGTAAAGGCCATGTTGAAGGCGTCGGTAAAAAGCCCGGCGCCAAAAAGGTGGCTCACCACCACATCGCGAATAAGGCCCAGAACGCGGCTTGCCATAGTGGCAAGACCCACCAGGCCGGCATCTTTGGCCATAGAAACTGATTCTTCGTTGCTCACTGTTTTTCTGCCTTTTTGGCGCTTTTACCTATTGGCCAACCGCCGCCTCTTTTGACATTTTGCGGCCAAAGGTTAATCTTTTCGCCGGCTAAAATGGCGTTAATACCGCCGGTAGGACAACATTTATCCTGCGCCCGGCATTCATCAGTACAACGGTGCTCGCTTATAGCCAAATTTTCGGGCTCATTATAGGCGCAAATAAGGCCCTCAAAGTTGCGGAAGAGCACTTTGCCGGGAGCCATGGAGATGAGATAATTAGGCTCCAAAAAGACTTTGCCGCCGCCGTCTGGCAGATCAACCGCATAAGTCGGCACGGCCATGCCGGAGGTGTGCCCGCGCAAAAGTTCCATAATTTCAACACCTTTGGCAATAGAAGTGCGAAAATGGCTGTTACCTTTGGCCAGATCACATTGAAAAAGATAATATGGGCGCACCCTATTTTTTACCAGCTCATGGCAGAGCTTTTTGATGGTATAGGGGCAATCGTTGACACCGCGCAAAAGCACTGTCTGGTTATTGATGGGAATACCGTGATCCACCAGAGTAGCGCAGGCCGCCCTAGCCTCTTTAGTGAGCTCATTAGGGTGATTAAAATGCGTATGGCAATAAAGCGGCGCATAACGGCGCAGCATAGTGGCCAGCTCCTCGGTAATACGCTGCGGGCAGACCACCGGCATGCGGGTGCAGAGGCGGATAACTTCCAAATGCTCTATGGCTCTAAGGCGCTTTAAAATTGGTTCCAGCCGCTCATCTTCCAAAGTGAGCGGGTCGCCGCCACTAACTAGAACATCGCGTATTTGCTCGGTTTTTTCCAAATACTCAAAGGCAGGTTCCAGCTCATTTAGGGGCACCGGGTGGTCCACATGGCCGGCATAGCGGCGGCGCGTACAATGGCGGCAATACATAGCGCATTGGTCGGTCACCAAAAGAAGCGCCCTATCCGGGTAGCGATGCGTCAAATAAGGCGCTGGCGAATCGCGCTCTTCACCGAGCGGGTCGATAAAACCGGCCGCATCCTCCGCCAGCTCTTCCACTCTGGGCACCGCTTGCAATCTAATGGGATCCTGCGGATCGTCTTTTTTTATCAGCGCGGCATAATAAGGCGTAATGGCCATTCTGAGAGAGCTCAGGCACTTTTCTATCCCGGCTGCCTCTTCTGGCGAAATGCCAAGAAATTCCACTAGCTGCGCCGTTGTGGTCAGGCGGTTTTTCAGCTGCCAGTGCCAATCGTTCCATTCGGCGGGGGAAGCGGAAAATATCGATGGTGTTGGTTTAGTGGTCATGTTTTTTGGTCCTTAAAAATCTCTTTGTTGTCCTGCACAATTTCTCATCCTTTAGCTCTCCCGCCAAGGCTTTTTTCAAAGCTGCTGCACAGTGCCGGGCTGCTTTGGGCTTTGGATTGTGGGCTGTGTTTTTTCCGGTTTGTTTCCCCTTAAAGTACCCCTCAGTTCATTTGGGCTTAAGGATGCTTATAATTTATTTAAAATAATTCTCTATACTGACTAGATTTTTCCTCATCTTGCAAATACGGTAGTACAGCATTCAAAATTTTCTCACTCCATTCGGCATGAAATTTTGCCATACGTGGCCAATCAGCCTCATTCTTTATACTAACTCCTGACAAGCTAATGGAAATACTAGAAGCCTTGCAATCATTTGCACGTTCCCAATTGAGAAGTACATCAAGAGCTTTTTCAATTTGGGTTTTATGGCGATACAAACAATCGAAAGCGGATTTATTTTTGGCTTGTACGCTATTACCAAACCATAAATCAACTCTAGCCATATCATAAAGGGCCACACAATTAATTGAGAAACCGCTAATACCAAAATGACCACTCTCATAATGTGAGATTCTTGGAGTACACTTATTAAATGTTTCGCGCTCCATATTTTGTTTTTGTATTATGGGCAATGCATATTCCCAATAACGCCTACGTATTTCAAAGCGAGCTGTCTCTGAGTTTTTTGACTTTTCCATATCTTCCAAAAAGAAGAGTAAATCCATCGGATCAGCACCATATAATTGAAATAACCTGCGTAGAATAGTAAGTTTTAGTGAGGTATTGCTATTTAGTTCTATGTAAATATTATTCGCTATTTTAAGTGGAGTTCTAAGAGAACTTTCTGTATTTGTAATATACCTGGCAAGATAGGCTGTAGAATTTTGTCCATAGGCCAACCTTGTCAATGCTGCCTTTCTAGCTGGAGAGAGCTCATTACAGTTATTTTGGTTATAAGCCAAGTTAAGAAGTACACTTTGATCTTTTGAATGCAACATTCTGATGATTTGTTCAAACATATCCCGCCAACTGTCAACTGGTCGTTCAATATTTTGATAACTATACTTCACAATAGCTCGCCCACTGAGATCGATATTCTCATCATCTAGTGTACAAGTATCATTTTCTTTTTTCAGCGGTTCAAAAGAGGTTTTTGGGTATGCCCAAATCTTTATTGCTAAATCAAGCATATTTTTATTGCGTTCTTCTAATTCCAACAGGCCCCATGATTCCTTGCTGGCAATCTTTTGACTCATTCTAAGCCCACTGGCTTTATAGCCACTTTCCTCAGCGTCACGCTTTTCTTTAAAAGTTTTATCGCTTAAACTTGGATTATACCCGCTAAGAGTAAGATTGGCCAAGCGATGCAACCAAATATGATGAATTTCTACAGCATTTGGGCCAAGGGCTGCAGCCCAAGCTGGAGTTAAATGCTGCGGCATTATATGTTCGATGGTATATACATTGTTGTCGAGATGAGTATAAACGTCCTTGGTTTCAATAGTGCCATAATTTTCAAAGCGTTCAAACAAATAAGCCTTATATTTACCACGCATCAAATAAATCTGTTTTTCAGCCAGAGTCTCCGTAAACTCTTTATCATCTGGAAAACGTCCGCTTTCTTTCTTAGTCACAAGAGCATATATAAGTTTTGGCACATAGTTATTAGCTGTATTATCGTACCGCAAAATTTCCCTGTTTAAATTAACAAATATTTTGTTTAGAGCATTGGTTGGCACTTCACAAATATTTCTTCTAAATAGATAATTTTCCGTAATTTCAAAAGTTTGCAATACATCATCAGTGGATATTCTGCCTTCTTGATTGAGCCTGAATACTTCCATTAAAAATGGGCGGGTAACAGTTATCTCCAAACGCATCATTCGGTAAAGACAGTCATCAAGTTTTTGACTTTTTAATCCACTTTGGCAGTTCAACAATTTTTCATAAAAACGAGCATATTTGCGCAAATCTTCCAATAAGCTTTCTATTGATTCATGAGTGTTAGCGGCATATTCTTTAAAAGCACGGTAAACATTACTAATATTAGGTGTAACCAGCTGTTTTATGCTGAGATAATCACGGACGAAACCGCTGACATCATTTTTAGTACATTTCTCGATAGTTAACCAATAGGTATTATAGAACCTGCTTTGCTCTTTGGCAGGTTGCCCCATAAGTATGTAGTTCCTTATCTTATCACCTTCAGTTAAAGCAAGCCCAGTCGAGTTTAAACTCTCAAAAATAAGCTGTGCATTATCACCAGGTTCAAGAGTTATACTAATAATTTCTAATTTTCCAATAGCATTATACAAATCGTCAATTGTTACTTCCTCTTTTAGAAGCTGCTCATAGAAAAAACGGTAGTTCAGTGTAAGATTTGAAGCTTGGTCATAATCTTCTTCTTCACAAAAAAGTTTGCTGAGAGAATTTCGGTCATTTTCTACTGGCTTCAACTTGATTTTGTCACCATCACTTGCCCAAGGAGAAATCAGAAAACGCTGTTTAATTTGTTCATTTAGTTTTTCCTGTTTGGAACTGATTTTTCCTTGACCAATGATATTGCTTATAGCAAGCAACAAAAGCGTCACCGTAGTGAGACGCTGCTGTCCATCTATGATATGATATTCAACTTTATTACCATTCGGTATAACTGAAGATACAATACTGCCAAAAAAGTGGTTGTCACGTTTGTCTTGAATTATTTTTTTTAGGTCTTCATAAAGCTGTGCACAATTTTCCTGCTTCCAGTCATATTTTCGCTGATAAACAGGTATAATGTAGCGTTTATCGGCACCTTCCATAAAAGCTGTCATTTTCGCTTCAGAACCTTTCATTTTTAATACTCCCGTACTCAAAGTACATCTACTGGTGTTCTTTCCAAAGAAAACCCTGCCATTTTCAGAATCTTCACTCTTCCAACTTTTGCCAATCTATTGGCCTCCATCGTTAGTTGCCAATCACAAAAACCAATTTCATTTATCGGCCTTCTTTTTGTTTTAAAGCAGCTGGTACATAAATATACAGCCTTCATCGTATTTGGGCTTCACATGCTGATGCACAAATTTCTCATCCTCTGGCTCAAATCGGTTAAAGCCCATCACCTTGTAATGCTCGATGAGCTTGTCATGGGGCAGCGCATAGATGTAAATTGCTTGAATACCTACAAAGGTCCTTATGTATTTTACAAGCGGAAGCACAAAGTCGGCAAACACGACCGAACCGAGATTTTTTGCATTGGGGTGATTCTGCCTGTAAGAGAAATTAACGGCAAAATTGGAAAGCTCCACCGCTGAAATAGAATAAAAATAGCCGTTGCCAGCATCGATTGTGAAAAGCCCAGTTTTCAGCGAGAAATAGGCAGCAAGTTCATGAGTGAATTTGTCTTTCACAAGATACGTCCTGGCAGATCCGTCTTTCTCGTCAGACTGGGCAAGTTCCTTCAAATAGCGTTCCAGACCGTAACCAGAAGTGTTTGCCACGCAAAAATCATAAATAAGCTTTTGATTGTCGGAGGAATCAAAAAGATGCTCGTAGTAGAAAAGGTCTGTTTCAAGCGGCAGAAAAATCATTACTTTGCTCCTTACCCTCCGCCCGCATCATTTCTAAGGCCGTTTTCTCATACTCATCAGCAATTTTACGCAACTTCGGAAAGTCTGCCTTCGGGGAATTGAGAATCTTCAAAAGCACATCTTTTCCTTTGCTGGCCGGAATGTCATTTATTGTCTGAAAACGACCGATTGAAGCCATAACACACCTCCGTTATTTTATTGAACAAGTTCGGAAAACAATGGGCCTTCCGAATACGTCAATTATAGCATAATTGTAGAAAAAACGCTTCTATCCATCAGACATTTTGCCATCACTCCGGCAATATCTTCAAATAGCTGTCCAAGCGCGCATTGATATACCTCGCAAATAGGCTTTCCATCGCCGAAAGCTCGTGTTTAACGTAGTAGTCATCGAAAGCGTTATAATATGCCATCCTATCCGTAAATTTTATATCAATGGGCGGATATTCCGCTTTCATCAGTTTCAAATTCACCAGCAGCCGGCCTGTCCACGCGCTCTGATTCTCCTATCAGAAATGCCCCATTTGGCTGCTACCTCTTTTACTGTTATATACATAGGTCCTCACCTCAAAGCTGATGCAGAATAGACCATATTAGCGGAATAATAGCAAGCTCGGCGGAATAATATTTGGCCAGTTGGCGGAACTATTACCTAAGCTCTTCGACGAGGAATTCCACGCGGCGGTTTTTGCTGCGGCCTTCCGGAGTTTTATTGGAAGCAATGGGATTCTCTTCGCCCATACCGACGGCCACCAGGCGCTCGCGCCCTACCCCGCAGCTCACGAGATAAGCCATGACAGCTTCGGCCCGTTTTTGGCTCAAAACCAGGTTGCTGTAAGCGGAGCCGATATCATCGGTGTAGCCTTCGATGCGCACCAGAGCAATTTCCGGATGGGCCAAAATCTGGCGGGCCACCTGGTCGAGCACGGTCTTGGATTCCGGCTTGATAATGGCCAGGCCGGTCTCAAAGTGGATATTGGCAATGGTCTCGATTTGCTGTTTATCGCGGTAAACAGTGTCGGGAGTACCATCATCCGGGCAGCCGTCATCATCCTGATAACCGTTAATTGTCTCTTCTTCGTTGGGACATTTATCCTTGTCATCGGGCACGGAGTCGTTGTCGTTATCTTCTTCCGGGCAACCATCGCTATCTTCAAAGCCGTCGAAATCTTCGGCATCATCGGGGCAGAAGTCGATATTATCGGGAATACCGTCGCCGTCTCTATCCGGCCCCATATCGTCCGGGCAGCCGTCCTGGTCTTGATAATTGTTGTAATTTTCAGCTAATTCCGGGCAGTTATCCTCTTCATCGGGAATACCGTCCAAGTCGCCGTCATCCTCTGGGCAGCCATCTTCATCAAATATGCCGTCGAAATCTTCTTTTAAGAGCGGGCAGCGATCTTTGCTATCGGGGATGCCGTCGTTATCGGTATCTTTATCGGCTGCCAGGCGGGTTATACCGGTAACAATGCGGAAATCGGGGTTGCCGTAGCCATGGGTGAGCCCCACACCAAAACCGGCTTCAAAACGCAGGGATTTGGTCATTAAGTAGTCCATATTGCTCATAAGTTCCAAGGTGGTGCGCGAAGAGAGCGACTTTTCACCCACTACCACGGCTTCGCCCATTAGAGCCACAGCAATGCCCAGTTCGTGGCTGCCAATGGGAATGGGATAGCGCACGCCGGCATCAAAAGTAATGCTATCATCCACAATAAGGGTGGCCACTTCGGCCTTTTTCATTACCCGGTAGCCAAAATCAAAATTAAGATCAAAGCGCCAAATAGGCCAAGTAACCGAAGCTACCGGCCAAAAAACCACGCTATTGGCTCCGGAAAAGGCCACCCGGCGTCCGGTGGGAAAAGCAAAATCTAGGCGCAAGGCAAATTCCAGGCCGTCATCATCCCAGGGGCGCCAGGAGGTGCGCAGCGCCAGGCGAATATCGCCCAGAGCCACATGGCCGAGATCTCCCAGGCCGGTATTGTCTGCCATTATTTGATAGAGCACCACCGGCACAATGGCTTGAAGTTCCAGCCAAGGGAGCGGTGAGTAAGCAAAAGCCCCCTTCAGGCTAAAGCGCCCGCGCACCAGCGGCCACTGGCGACCATCATCACTGCGCCACACCAGCGGGTTGTGCATATATTCCAGCCAAACGCCGTAGGCGATGGTATTGACATAGATAGAGGAAGCACCAGAAGCGCCAAAACTGCCGCGGCGGCTGAGATAAGGACGATAAAGGTCGATATCAACGCTGTCAAAAGAATAATCGGCAGCTTGCGCCGGAAAGGCAGAAGAAAGCAGTACGGCCAGTGATAAAAATAATGAGCTCCAAAAATAGCGTCCGTACACCTCTTTCCTCCAACATTCCGCAGGCTGCCACGGCGGCGCCATTCTAGCTTTAATGGAGACAAAATGCTATACTATAAAGCAATATTTCTCTATTCCTGGCCCAGAATGTTCCGGAGTGTACGCGTTGACATAATTCGGCAGGCAAGTTAAATTTATCACTAAACCGCCAAAGCGCGGTTACGGAGGATTTTTCATGAAAAAATACGCCTTACTAGCCAATATATTGGCCATTTTTCTTATAAGTTGCACCACCCCGGATAAGAATTTGCCGCAAAAGGGCAATTCGACAACAAAGAGCGATAGCAACAATACTAAAAATTCTTGTAACAACGGCCAATTAAATTACGGCGAGGAGTGCGATGGCGAACATTTTGGCACAGCCAAATGCACCACTTTGGGCAAAGGTTACACCGGCGGTAATTTAAAATGCACCGCAAATTGTAAAATCGACGATTCGGAATGTACAGCGGCCATTCCGCAAAACTGCGGCGACGGGAAAGTCGGCAAAGGCGAAGATTGCGACGGAGAAAATTTAAACGGCAAGAGCTGCACCAGTTTTCCCGGCTATAAGGGCGGCGTACTTGGCTGCTTTGCCACCTGTCGCTTTGACAAAAACAATTGCATTCCAGTGGATTCCACCACCGATGCTGGTAGCGATACCCCTTCTCCTTGTGTCGGGCCGGAAACTTATGCCGTTAATGATGTTCCCGATGGCCAGCCCTGCCGCTTCGACAGTGATTGTGCCGGTGCTTCAAGCAGCTGCCTTGAATACGGCTTCATGATGCAAATTTGCGCCGGCACCGAAATCTCAGCGGAAGCAGCTTTTGACGCTTACATTGCCTCAGAATATGTTGTGCCCAATTATCATCCCTGCCTGGATGATCGCGATTGTGCGCAAAAAGGGAGCTATTGCGCTTACGGCATAGATATTGATCTTTGTCTGCCAACTTGCTCAATTGAAAATTCGCTAAACAATGAAGGCATGTATGCCTGCAACTATGCGCACTATGGCCATTCGCAGGTTGATTACGGCTGTATGCTTGCCGGTAACAGTGCCAAAAAGTTGGGGGACACTTGCCAAATAACCGAATATGACTGTCCGCCGGAGGCCCTCTGCCTGAATAATGTTTGCGCTACTGCTTGCCTGAAAAACGCCGACTGCGGCAATGGCTTTTCTTGTTTGCCGCTGGTTAGCACCGGGAGCGGCTACTGTTTTAACAACATCCTTTTGAACAAAACGCCCCTTGGTAGCGGCTGCTTTTCCAGCGCTCTTTGTCAAAGCGGCCTTTACTGCGCCGATGATACATTTGTTTGCAGCAAGAATCCGGCCAATGTCACTTCGCACTACTCGGTAAGTGATTTGGCCGACGGCAAGCCCTGCAACCAAAATTTTGATTGCCGCTCTGCCATCTGCTCCAGCTACTATTGGGATGATGAAGATAACGAAGGCGATATTTTTGATTATATTTGTGGGGCTTATAACGAGGATGCGTATGATACCTACCTTAGCTCCGGTGCCGTTAGCAAGCTCTACACTCCCTGCAATTACCAGGAAGATTGCATGACCGATGAAATCGAATCCGTGGCCTGCTGGTGGTCGGATGACTCTTTTGGCATCAGTTTATGCGTACCAACTTGCACCGCAAGCAACAAAACCTGCCCAGACGGCTATAGCTGCGCCGCCTTTAGCTCTGCTGATACAGGCTATGTTTGTGCTCCCAATCAGGGCTCCGGCATTGCCGATGAGGATTGCCGCATCAGCTACTGGGACTGCGCTATAGGTTTTTCCTGTAACTCTCTAAGCCTTACCTGCCAGCCCGATAAAGAAGATATTACCACTCCTTAAGACTCAAAATAGGCCGGCCGGCCGATAAGCTCATCCAAAGGAACTATTTGATAGCCGGCAGCCGTAAGCTCGGTAAAGAGCTGCTTAAGCGCCGTTAAAAGCACCTTGGTATCGCGCTCAGAATCATGCAAAATTATGATATCGCCGTTTTTTAGATTAGCCATAATGCGGCCGGCCAGATGAGCACCATCTTTTTCGGCGCGGTCATAGCGTCCATTGGAAAAGCCAATACAGAAAAGGTCGAGCTTTTTGAGCACCCTGAAAAGTATGTTATTGGCAAGCCCCACCGGCGGGCGAAAAAAGCGGCATTTTTTGCCGCAAGCAGCATAAATAGCGGCATTTGCTGCACTTATTTCTGCCGTAAGGCGGCGCTCGCTCATGAGATTTGTCCACCAAAGGTGGTGCATGGTGTGATTGCCGACTATATGCCCAGCAGCAACCATTTGCTCTAAAATTTGCGGATATTTTGCCGCCCGCTCCCCGGTCACAAAAAAGGCGGCGCGGCATTTTTGCTCGCCTAAAAACTCCAGTAACTGCCCGGTGCAAGCGGCATCCGGCCCGTCGTCAAAAGTGAGCGCCACTTTTTTGCCCATTGCGCGCTGATGGCAAAAAGCGAGGCCAAAAAAATTCCAGGCCAGGCGGGTAACCCCAAAATAAAGAATAATATTTAACAAAATAAAGATGGCACCCAAAGCTACCCAAAATTTAAAGCCGCTAAAGAGAAAAAATGAGCTAAGAGCGAGCAAAAATGCGGCTAATATGCTGATATGAAACGGGCGCACCGCTTCACTCTCCCCAAAAAGAGAAAAAATTAAACCACTGATAAGGATAGCGGCGCATCCATGCTTCCAAAGTGGCGGCATATTCGCCAACCCAACGGGCCAAATCGGCCTGCCGCGCCGCCCGGCTGGTAAATTTAAAGTGGAGCGGGCTGCTGGCCCAAGTGCGATATTGCCAAAGTCCTTCCCGCGCTGAGAGCGTATAAACCAGTGGCGCGCCAGTGGTAGCGGCAATAATAAAGGGCCCAGGCGGAAAAGCCGCCTCCTGCCCCAAAAATGGCACTTTTATTCCCTGCCCGGCCAGAGAGCGATCACCATGAATAGCCACAATTTCTCCGCGCGTAAGGGCGGCATTAATGGCCAGACTATCCTGTGGCCCGCCGGTAATGGCAATAATATTAAATTTGCCCTTTTGCGCCGCATCGCTCATTTTTTGGATATTCTCAGCTTCATTGCGAAACATCACCACATTGACAACCGGCATTTTACCGCCCAAAAGGCGGGCCATAGATTCCCAGGCGCCAACATGAGCCGAAAGCATAACAAGACCGCGTCCATCAGCCAAGGCAGCGGAAATATTGTCCAGCCCTTCTTGAGTGAGCTTTAATTTTTGCGGCTTTAAGCTAATGGCAAAGCGGTCTAAAAGCACTTGGCCAAAAGTAAAGAAATGGCGAAAAGAGTGCCGAAGGCCAAAATGGCTATCTATTTTGCGCAAATACTCCAGAGAGGCCCGGCGAGCTTTTCCCATCACCAGGACAAAGTAAGCCGCTATGGGGTAGAGGAGCAGATAAGCTGCTCTAATGCCAAAAATCGATACTACTTTGAGCAAAAACCAATTACCAAAATATCCGCCCCGGCTTTTGCCGCTCCAAGCACGCTTGCTCGGCACTATGGGCTCATCTCGGTTCGTCATTGTTTATTTATTTTGAGCACTTACGATAAAATCATAAACTTGTTGCAGGTTGGTCATAGCTCGGGCCTCTTCTTCGGCAATTTTGCAACCAAAGCGCTTTTCCAAAGCCACCATGAGGTCAAGAGCATCAAGGCTATCTATATCCAAATCATCGCGCAGCACGGCAGAGCCCTGTAATTTGTTCTCATCTAAATCAAAATCATCCACCAAAATTTCATTAACCGCCGAAATAACTTCTTCTTTGGTCATAATATTATCCTCCAAAATTTAAGCGGGCTTTTTTTCTGCCTTTTCTTCTTTGCTGAAAAAGAAGCCATCAATAAGAATTACTGCAATACCGACAGTCACCGCAATGTCGGCCACATTGTAAATCGGCCAGGGATGAAATGGCCAAAAGCCAAAATCATTACTAATAAAATCAATAACATAAGTAAGCCGGAAGCGATCAATCCAATTGCCGACGGCCCCGCCTATAATCGAGGCCAGGCAGATACGCCAAATGAGCTTATCCGGGTCGCTTTTGAGGTACATAAAAATCATAAGGCCAATGGCTAAAATAACAATTGTCAGCAAAAGCGGGCGCCGCACGGAATCGCTAAGGCGGGTAAATATGCCAAAAGCCGCCCCATTATTTTCCACATAATGAAAAGAAAGGGCCGGCCCGAGCAAAACTTTCGGTGGACGAGCAGCGGGATGCGGACAGCTCCAAAAGCGTTCAAAACTGCCGGTGCACTGACTATCACCGTAAGGAGCACTAGTGAGATTGGCTACTACGGCATATTTTGTTACCTGGTCAAAAATCAGCCAAAAAAGAGCCACCAGCACCAAGAGTACATATTTATTTTTAAAAAGGGACATGATTTACCTCATCCAAGCAGGCGCTCAAAACAAGCTCC
>JAEEML010000076.1 GCA_016283195.1 Deltaproteobacteria bacterium
CAGGCGAGCGACTTTTATATTGTGGAGCGCGAGGCGCCGGAGGCGGCACAGCAGGCTTTACTGGAGCTTATTTGCAAGCGCATACCGGCCAAGTTTGGCTTTGACCCGCTGGAAGATGTGCAGCTACTTACTCTGATGCGCCGGGGGCTCTTGGGGGTTACCGCTCTCAATGAGCTCTTGCAAAAGAGCTTAAATAAAAACGCCAAAGGGCACGGCTATGCCATTGGCGATAAGGTGATGCAGCTCAAAAACAATTACGAAAAAGATGTGTTTAACGGCGATATCGGGCGCATTGTGCGCATAAAAGGCGGCGAAAAGGCGGCGCTTGATGTGGATTTTGACGGCCATATAGTGAATTATCCGGCCGATAATCTTGATGAACTTACCCTGGCTTATGCCACAACCATCCATAAATCACAGGGTAGCGAATATCCGGCGGTGGTGATTGTTTTACACAGCCAGCACACCATAATGCTGCAGCGCAATTTGCTTTATACGGCAGTAACAAGAGGTAAAAAACTGGTGATGATTGTCGGCACCAAAAGAGCCATCAGCCAGGCCATAAGAACCGATAGAGCGCCGCTCAGGCAGACCAAATTTGCCGGCAGGCTTGCGCATTCTCCTGCTTTCGCCACGCATCGTCCAGATGGGGCTAGAACAGGGCTAGATGGTGAGCGCCAGCGCTAGTTAGGCATCGCTTTTGGCATCAGAGGCGCCATCAGACGAGCTATCGGAGTAGTTGTTCCCATGCCTGTCAGGACATTCTTCTTTTTCCGGAACATATGTAATAGTCTTTTCAGCCCAGTCACTGTAGCACCTTTTATAGCCTGGATATTCACAGTAGCCGCCTTTTTCGCCGGCGCTGTCTTTACCATCTTGTAGCTCGCATTTTCCATCAGGGAATTGGCGGCAATGATGGTCGTTTTGGCAACTATAGTAAAAGGGAGCCGGCCCGTAACAGGCAGATAAAAAGGCAATGGGCGTACCAAGAACCAGCGAAGCAATTTTTCCTTTTAAGTATTTCATGGCTTTCTCCTCTATACTTTAACCAGGCCACGATGACCCGAATATTTCAATACTATTTTGAAATCCTAGTTCTTGTCAATTAGGCGGGCGGCAAATGTGCTGAAAATCTTGAATACTAAGAAATAGCCACTGCGAGAGTGGCATCAGCATCGCGGGAAAGCCCAGCAAAATCACTGGCTTTTAGAGTAAAGGTAATCATCTCTGAGGGCTGAATGCGCCGCTCTTTTATTGTTTTTATCACCTGATTGTTCCAAGTGACAGTAACCAGGCCGTCTCTCTTTTGCACCATTGAGCGCAGAGAAAAAACAGTATCGCGATCCGGCGAAAAGCTAAAGGGCAGCACATAGCGGCAGTTAGCGCCGCTTTTCACCCGATATTGGGGAGCTTGGTTCTCGGTGTCGGCCATTATATAGCGGGCGGCCGCTTCCCCGGCTCTTATGGCCTCACTGGTGGCGTGATCAACCAAATCGTGGACATGGAGCACATTGCCGCAAGCAAAGATGCCGGGGACGGAGGTCATCAGGTTACCATCGACCAGCGGGCCGTTTGTCTCCGGAGTGATGGTGATGCCCGCCGCCTTGGAGAGCTCGTTCTCCGGCACCAGGCCGACGGAAAGCAGCAAGGTGTCGCAATCGAGGTGAAATTTTTTATCAGAGCGAGGTACGCCGTTTTCCAACGGAGCCACATCAACGCCGGTGATGCGCTTTTCGCCATATATCTTGTCGATAACATGGCTTAAATAAAGAGGAATATTAAATTCGTTCAGGCATTGCACAATGTTGCGGGTGAGGCCGGAGGGGTAGGGCATTATTTCAATAACGGCCTTTACCTGGCAGCCTACCAGCGAGAGGCGGCGGGCCATAATGAGGCCGATATCGCCGCTGCCCACAATAACCACTTCGTGGCCGGGAATGTGGCCTTCAATATTTACCAGGCGCTGGGCCAGGCCGGCAGTAAAGATGCCTGCCGGGCGTGAGCCGGGGATATTGACATTGCCCCGGTTGCGTTCACGGCAGCCCATAGCTAAAATCACCGCTTTGGCGCGGCAGGTAAAAACGCCATCTATGGGAGAATAGCAGATGACTTCATGGCGCGGGGTGGGTGCGCTACCCGGCTCGATATTCATCACGGTTGTTTGTGAAAAAGTGTGAATATTAGGCGTGCTATGTAATTTATCAATAAAGCGCTGGGCATACTCCGGGCCGGTCAGCTCCTCTTTGAAATAGTGCAGGCCAAAGCCGTTGTGAATGCACTGATCCAAAACGCCGCCCAGGTGGTCTTCGCGGTCGATAAGGGCAACATTATGTTTATATTCGGCAATTTTAAGGGCAGCAGCCATGCCGGCCGCGCCGCCGCCAATAACAACAGCGTCAAAGTCTTGGTATTTCATAATTCACCCTTTATCAGTTCGCTACCCGGCCCTTTTTTAGTGACTTCTTCCGGTGAGAGGCCGGTTTCGCGGCAGATAATGTCGATAATGCGCGAGGTGCAAAAGCCGCCCTGGCAACGCCCCATTTGGGCCCGGGTGTAAAATTTGATGCCGTCCAGCGTGCTGTGGCCGTGGTGGATAGCTTCTACTATCTCAGCTTCGCTCACCTTTTCGCAGCGACAGACAATGCGCCCATAGGCCGGATCTTTTTCCACAAGAGCCGCTGCTTCTTCGGCGCTCAGCTGGCGGATGCGCTTATGCTTTGGCAAATACGGATCGTAATCCGGGCGCTCCACCAGAGTGAGGCCGGCCTCTTTTAAGAGGTCTTTGACATATTCACCAATAGCCGGCGAAGCGGTGAGCCCCGGCGACTGAATACCGGCTACCTGTATGAAATTTTTGGCTTTTTCAGATATTTTGATGAAAAAGTCGCTATTGCCAACCATTACCGGCCTGAGGCCGGAAAAGGCCGTGATAATATCGCGCTCGCTCACCGTCGGCACCATAGAGGCGGCCGATTCCAATACCGCTTTGAGTTCGGCGCGGCTGGTGGAGAGGTCGCTTTTATCTTCCTGCTCGATGGCATCTGGCCCCAAAAGCACGGTGCCCTCGCAGGTGGGGATAACCAGCATACCTTTGGAAACAGCAGTAGGCACGGGGAAGATAACTCGCTTGGGTGCCGCTTTGGAGAGGCGATCCAGGAGGTAATACTGCCCCTTTCTGGGAATTATTTTGAATTCCTCGGCTTTAAAAATAGCTGAAATTTCATCAGCATAGAGGCCGGCGGCATTGATGACATACTCCGCCGTGACTGTGCGCCCGTCCGCAGCGTGGATTTTGTAGCCGCCTTCGGCCAGCGGCTCTGCAGCGCATACTTTGAAATTTGTCTTTAATACTGCGTGGTTGTGCACAGCAGACTCAATAAGAGCAAAAACTAAGCGGTAAGGTTCCACAATGCCGCCGCCGGGTGCGTAAAGGCCGCCGATTACATCATGGGTGAGCTTGGGCTCCAGCTCCAGCATGCGCTCACGTGAGCACATTTCCAGGCCGATAGCGTCGTTTTCGAGCCCTTGCTGATAGAGATGCTCCACCTGCTGTAGTTGCTCTTCTGAGGTGGCAGCCACCAAAATACCGCAGCGCTGGAAGGGAATATCCAGCTCGCGGCGCAGCTGGTCAAACATCAGGTTGCCTTTGCTCTCCAGCCGCGCCTTTAAGTATTTAGGCGAATGGTGAAAGCCGCCGTGAATAATGCCGGAATTGGCTTTGGAAGTGCCAAAGGCCACATCGGCCTCTTTTTCCAAAATGACAGTATCCACCTTGTAGCGGCTGATGGTGCGGGCAATCGAGGCCCCGCTGACTCCGCTGCCGATAATGGCCACCGTAAAATCCATCAAAAACCTCCCTCGTCCATTGCCAAAAGGCGGAGTGAGTATAGAACAGCGGCTATGGGCACTCAAGAGCTAATTGAGGGGAAGAAGTACTAATTGGTTTAAAGTGTCGTACTATTTAAGGCTGTTTGTTAGAAAATCAAAATTTTTCTTGACTTTCGGTATAAATGTTTTGCAAAATTTAATGGTATTTCTTCAAATGAAGTATATAAGGGACTGTGTTGGATATTTCAAAAAAATGGCTGGGAAAATAATATGAACAACCTTTTAGTTATATTAGCCTTCTGTTTTTGCGCTATTAGCTTTACAGCTTGCGAATCACAAGCCGATGAGTTTCGAAATGCCTTCTCAGCCAATATGGCAGAAAATGCTGGAGAGACTGTTGGATATTCGAAATTTTTTGACGATTACAGACGTCTTTGGGCAGGTGAGGCTGTTGATCTTGATGATGATGGTTTTGCTGAGGCTACACTTCACAAAAATTTTTTGGGAGTTGTTACATATCAACGGATACATCCCGATGGTGTTATATTTTATAAATCGATAAACTATCCCAATGGTAGTGAGGATGTTTTTGAAGACAAAAACTTTGATGGAAAAATAGATTATATTTCAAATGATATAGAGAGATTTGTTTATCACATAAGAATTGTCAAAATAGATCGGAATTTTGATGGCTATTTTGAGGAACGTACCACCAGAAGAAGTTATTTGACCAGCTTAAAATCAGGTATTGACGAATACACAGTAGAAAAAGATTTGCGTGGTGATGGTACATATATCCCTGTGGAAATAGAAATTGAAAAAGTTTCCCGTGCTGGGAGGGAAAAGATTAAATCATGGAAATTAAACAGAGACGGGCCAATGAGCGATAAACCTATGGAGGAAAAACAATGAAGCGTTTAGTATTACTTGCTACTTGCTTTTGGTTATAAATGTAGCTGGTTGTCACCAAAAGCTTGAGTGTGGTTACAAAGAAGTACTGGTGGAAGAAAACTGTCAAGAGGACTTCAATGTCTGCCATGCTGGACTCAAATGTATTTCCGGCCCATGTGAAAGCTGTAAAAACATCCGTAGGGCTACCTGTGCTGAGGAATATTTAGGACAGGAAGCGGAATATGGAAGTGCCCACAGTAAATTTGTCTGTTGTGCTTCTTGCCCATCATCCTGTAATAAATCAAATGATTTTCCGTGCAAGGAAAACACTACACCAAATCTAACAAACGCGTGTTTTGACCAACTGCCAATGTGTCAAAACTGAATTAAAATGTGGATGAAAAGCTCTCAATATCCATCTCTGAATATTTTTGAACGGCGCGCTGTAATGGAAGCTGATAACTTTTCATTAAAACTTCACAGGCTATTTCGCATAAAGCTGTTTTCCCTTGAAATATTAGCTTTTATTGGCTAAAATACACGCTTGGGTTTTTATGGCCCAAATATGTGCCTTTTGGAGTTATATTTGCGTAGTTCAGTTGAGGTCAGGGTGGGGCTTTTTGTGGTGGCCACCGTGGCTATATTTATTGTTTTTCTCTTTCTTTTGGGCGATTACCGCTTTGGTAAAGGCCTGAAAATTTACACTGATTTTCACTTTTCCGGCTCTCTCTCGGCCGGAGCGCCGGTTAAAATCAGCGGCGTGCGCATCGGTAAAGTCACGGAAGTGCGCTATGTGGGCGCCACTAAAAATGTGGATCCGCCTCTCTACCCCGAGCCGCCGGAGCGCGCTATTCAGGTGCGGGCTACCGTGCTCATAGATGAAGCTTACGTTGATGCCATTAACAGCAATAGCACCTTTCTGATAAATCAAGGCCTCTTTGGTGAGTCATATCTGGAATTTAGGCGGGCTGATAATGGTGCCCCGGTGGTAAATGGTGCTATCTTTCGCGGCCGTGATGCCCAAAGCCTCGATTCTTTAATTTCTACAATAAGTAGAACAGTTTCCGATTTAAAGCTTGATCAAATTGACTTAAAAGCAGTAGGCACTCTTTTAAAAGACGGCTCTTCGCTGGCTAATACCATGCAACGCATTTTGGCCACCGCCGAACCGGAAGTGCCGGTTTTGCTTAGCAATGCCAACGGCGCGGTCTTGTCTTTTAAAGAGCTGGCCGATGGCGGCAAAAAACTAATTTCCACTAATGGTGATTTAGCTAAAACACTAAATAATACCAAACAATTAAGCGGCACTTTAGCCGGCGGCGGCGAGTCGCTTATGAATGAGGCTTTTAATGCTTTGGCCGCCATTAAAAAGCTGGATGCCATTTTGAGTGCCATTCCGCCGGAAAAGGTTGGTAGAATTATTGACAATGCCGATATTACCATGAATAACTTGCAAGGCGGTTCGCGAGATTTGGCCGCCGTTATGGGCAAAGTTCGGAGCGGCCAGAGTACAGTGGGCGCTCTTTTGATGAGCCAAGAATTATATAATGATATCAAGGAGCTTGTTAAAGATATAAAACGGCATCCCTGGAA
The DNA here is from genome assembly GCA_016283195.1 of Deltaproteobacteria bacterium. GTDB lineage: Bacteria > JAEEML01 > JAEEML01 > JAEEML01 > JAEEML01 > JAEEML01. The sequence goes on from JAEEML010000076.1 coordinate 6,313, forward strand.
GGTGCTTTGGAGGAAGTAAAGAATGAAGGATACCTTAAAGCAGACGCCCCGCGTGATTTTGCAAAAGTCCCACAAAGTTGAATATGGTGAATTGCGCCGTTTTGCGGCTGCTACCGGCAATGATAATCCTATCTTTCAAAATCAAGATGCCGCCAAAGAAGCCGGTTACCGAGATATTTTGGCAGTTCCTACTTTTCCTGATTTTTTCAATTATATTGAAGAAATATGTAGTATTCTTGACCTTGAATTACCGCGTCTTACTCTTTGCTCACAAAATATTGATTGGTTTAGGCCGCTTTATGCCGCCGAGGATTTGGACATTAAAGTTACCTTGGCCAGCAGTACCGAGCAGCGCAATGCCAATATGAGATTGGTTTGGCTCACTATTGATACCGAAGCTCAAACAAAACGCGGTATTCCGATTTTTAAGAGCAGTCGCACCTTTATTTACACCACTACCGTCCGCTGAAAAGAGGAGTTTTAGATGGCTATTGTTTATTTTTCTGAATTGGAAAAAGGCAGTAAATTGCCGGCTACCGAGGTTGGCCCTATTTCGCGTCGCGAGATTGTGCGCTATGTGGCGGCCAGCGGCGATTTTAACCAGCGTTATTATGACGATGATTATGCTCAGGATAAGCGCGGGGTTATTGTCCCGGCGATGTTGGTAATGAGTTATTTTACCAAAATGCTGTCCAAATGGTCCTCAAGTAGTGTCCTGCGCACTTTTTCCTTTAATTTATCGAAATTTGTGCGTCCAGAAGATTCGCTTATTTTGCAAGGAATTGTGATTGAGCAGCACCCACAGCAAAGCCAGGTTAAAGTAGAGCTTTGGGCCGAAAACCAAAACGGTGAAAAGGTAGCTACTGCTCAGGCGGTTATTGTGCTGCCCATGGCTCCGGATAAGCCAATCAGCAAAAAGAGTCAGGAAAGCGGCCTTTATATTAGTGCAGTGCCGGAAAAATCTAATAAGCCGGAGAATGTAATTGCCCAAAAAACTGAAGAAATTCATCAGAATATAACTAATATTCTGGCTGAAGCTGCCGAAGTTGGCAACAAACTGAAAGAAGAAATCAGCAAAAAAATAGATGCTGTCAAAGAAGCGGCCCAAAAAGATGACAAAAAGGCTATAGCTGAGGCTGCCCCCAAAGCCAAAGCCGCACCGGCTAAAGAGACCGTCAAAAAAGATGACAAAAAGGCTAAAGCCGCAGTGGCCCCCAAAGCCGCCCAGGCCAAAGAAGTAGCCAAAAAAGATGACAAAAAAGCTAAAGCTGCGGTAGCCCCCAAAGCCGCTCCGGCCAAAGAAGCAGCAAAAAAAGATGACAAAAAAGCCAAAGCTGCGGTAGCCCCCAAAGCCGCCCCGGCTAAAGAAGCAGCCAAAAAAGATGACAAAAAGGCTAAAGCTGCGGTAGCCCCCAAAGCCGCTCCGGCCAAAGAGGCCGCCAAAAAAGATGATAAAAAGGCTAAAGCCGCAGTAGCCCCCAAAGCCGCACCGGCTAAAGAAGCAGCCAAAAAAGATGACAAAAAAGCTAAAGCCGAAGCGGTTTCTAAAGCACCGGCTAAAGCTCCGGCAACAAAAGCGCCAGCCAAAAAAGAGCAGGGCAAGGGTAAAAAGTAATGGCAAGGCCAGCAAAACCATTGAAAAAAGTGCTTTTAAAATCCACTGTGCGGCCGGAAGTAATAAAGCGTTGTACTTCTCTCATAGATAAAGAAGTCGGCAAAAAAAGCGGCCTCACAGGCTTGGCCATTAAAGGCGGTTACAAAATAGTAAAGAATCTTAAAGGCGGCAAAATGATTCCGGAAGCTGTTGATTGGCTTCTGGATGAATTTGTGGAACAAATGGAGCCTGTAGCCGCCGATTTTGTGAAAAATGGCGGCGAACTGAGCGATGAGTCGGCTTTAACTCATTGTTTTGTAACAGAAAAAAGCACTTTGGCCAATGCGCTTTTAACTGTAACCGATTCGCGAGCCCAAAAGGCCAAAAACAAAATAATGGTGGATGCTTATAAAAAACTGCGTCCCATGGCTCTCCGCGAAGTGGAAGCCGCTCTCCCCGGTGTGGCTTCCGTTATTGCCGCAACAGCCAAAGAAGTAAAAGGCTAAAGGCCAGCTATTTTTTCTTCCATGGAGCATTTTTTTCGGCATGGCCGGCGATGATGGGGCACTCATTAAAGAGAGCATTTACGCAGTCGATGGTCAGGCGGCACTGCTTGGTGGCATTTACTAATTTTATCATATAGATAACATCATCTTTAGTCCATTTCTCGGCTTTGTAAAGAGCGCAGTATCCTTGCAGGGCGGCATCGTAATTCATTATTTTTACAGTATTATCAATGAATGACCTAATGGCCTTGGCCTCCTCGGGAATATTGTATTTATTCTTAAATTCATTGTTGCATACACAGAGGCCAAAAGTTTCATATTGATTTTTCCAGCAGGCGAGCGACTCCTGCGCTATCGGAGAATCTGTGAGGGCGTAGCGGGTGCTGTCGAGCCTAAAGCAGGCTTCTGAAGGATTATATTGGATTTTGGGCGATTTATCTATTTTGCTCTTGTCCAGCGGCGGAATCCGGCCTTTTTTGTCTTCATCGCTTTGGGCATCTCCGGGCTTTGCTTCCTTTGCGGCCATAGTTTTATTGGCGCCTTTTTCTTCCGGCTCCTCGTCTTTTTGACAAGCGCCCGTGAGCAGGGCGGCAATTATGAGAGGTAAAGAAAATATTTTAAGGATTTGTGAACTGTTCATCGGTTCCTCCGTTTGGCGATGAGCACTGCCAACGCGCGCTAGTTTATCTGTCTATTTGACGCACTGCAAGAGGAGGGAGGAGCTTATGTTATATTTTTGCTGTTTTTCCTCCGCGTTTGCGTTATAGAGAGGCTGGGTTTCTTGTCTCGTCTCGCAAAGGAGCTCTTATGGTACTTGGTACTAAGATGACAAAGGCACTAACCATATTCAGAGAGGCTTTTTTGGTGACTTTGGGCCTGGGTTTATATGCTCTGGCCTGGAATCTCTTTATTCTGCCCAATGGTTTTGTCGGCGGCGGTTTTGGCGGTATCTGCGCCATGATTTATTACCTCTGGGGCCTGCCGATGCAGGCTTCGTACCTTATTTTCAATATCCTCCTTTGTATAGCCGCGTACATTATTTTAGGCCAGGATTTCAGTATAAAAACCGTTTTCGGAATTTTGGGCCTGGTTTTATTTTTATGGCTTGTTCCTGTGCCGAAGAGCCCGATTTTACAAGATAAACTTCTAAATGCCATCATGGGCGGCATTATCGGCGGCTTTGGTGTGGGGACGTATCTCTTGCAAGGTGCTTCCACCGGCGGTTCCGATATTGTGGTGATGATTATCTCCAAATATAAAAACATGAGTTGGGGCAGGGTTTACCTTATTTTTGATTTGATAGTTATCAGCTCCTCTTATTTATTGCCCACGGCCACCCTGGAGACTGTGGCTTATGGTTTTGTTTTTATGGGCGTTTCCGCTTATACGGTTGATATGGTGCACAACGGCCGCCGCCAATCGGTGCAAATGTTTATTTTTACAACAAAATATAAACAAATTGCTAATCAGATTATTTATCACCATCACCGCGGTTGTACACTTTTTGATGCTGTTGGCTGGTACACCAAAACTCATCGAAAAATTGTTTATCTGGTTACGCGAAAACGCGAATCACAAGCTATTTATAAAATGGTGAAAGCCATTGATGCCGAAGCATTTATTACCGTTTCCAACGTTACTTCGGTTTTCGGCAGCGGTTTTGATGCCATAAAAGCCGGTTTTACCAAAACAGAAATTTCGGAGGAGGGCATTCCTAATGAGCCGAGCAATATTGGCCCGGTGCCGCCGGAATTAGCCATGCTAACCAAAGCTCCGCCGCCGCAGGTTGCGGCATCTGTGCCGGCCGGGGAAGCTCCGGTATCTGAGCCGAAGGCAGAGGCATAATGGGGCTTATTTATGATCTTCTGCCGGAGAACTGGCGCCTTTCCCTTGCTGCCGAATTAAACAAACCATATTTAGTAACCCTTGAAGATTTTTTGCAAAATGAGCTTAAAAACTCTGTGGTTTATCCCCCTGTGCCGCTCATTTTTCGTGCTCTTAAAATTTTGCCTCCTTCGGCAGTGAAGGTGGTTATTCTGGGCCAGGATCCTTATCATGAAGCTGGGCAGGCTAATGGCCTCGCTTTTTCTGTATCGCCGGGCGTCCCGCTTCCGCCCTCGCTAAAAAATATTTTTAAGGAGCTGGAAAGCGATTTGGGAATAAAAATAAATAATAAAACTGGCGACTTAACTACTTGGGCCGAGCAGGGCGTTCTGCTGCTCAACAGCGTTTTGACGGTGCGGGCGCATGAGGCCAATGCGCATCAAAAAAAAGGCTGGGAAGAGTTTACTTCGGCGATAATATCTGCTTTGTCGGCCGGTGAAAGGCCGTTGGTTTTTGCTCTCTGGGGGCGGGCGGCGCAAAAAAAACGGGCGCTCATAAATGAAAAGCGCCATGCCATTATTGAAGCGGCTCATCCATCGCCCCTTTCGGCGCGCCTCTGGTTTGGTTCAAAGCCTTTTTCCAGGATAAATGCCGCGCTTAATAAGTTTGGTTCTGCACCGCTTGATTGGCAACTGAGAGAATAAACAGTGCCCATTGAATCTCGGCTATTCTCATGCTAAAAAGGAAAAAACCGGCCATGAAGGGAGCTGATTGTGGCGGGAAAAACAGTATTATTTGTTATTATGGCTATTTTACTGCTTTTAGGGGCACTTTGTTCCCTTAAACGCAAGCCCTGGCAGGCCGCGCTTTTGATTTTGCCGATTACTGCTCTCGCAGCTGGTATGCTCTATATGTTAGAGCGCAATCTACTGGCTATAACTCTGCTTTTTTCCGGCTGTTTTAATAGTTTGTTATTCTTTATTCTGGCCGTGCGCAGCGCAGCGGAAGTGGTGCGTCCGCGCCCCTTTAAACCCTATGGCGGAGCTCTCAGCCTTATTGTGGCGGCAATGGTGGTTTACGGACTTTTCCGCCTCTGGCAGCTTTTGCCGCCGGCAACCGACCAGGCTTCTGCTGCTCCGGCCGGGGCTATGGCTTCCGGCGCCTCGGCTATCCTGGCTGATTTTTTGCTGCAAAACAGCCTTCTCGCGGTGCTTAGCGGTATTTTTATGCTTATTGCCACTGCTTTTGTGGTAATATATAGCACAAAAGAGGAATAATATGGCTTATTTACCCCAAATTGCCGCTATTAGTGCTCTGCTTTTGCTGGCCGGCGGTCTTGGCGCTCTTTTAATTCATCGTCACCTTTTTTTCATGCTTATCGCCCTTAATTATGCTCTTTGCGGAGTTATTCTTTTACTGGGCGCTTTTTCCTCCTCGGCTGCCGATAGTAGGGCTGAGTACTATGGTTTACTGGTGCTTGTTGTGGGAGAAATTTCTGCACTACTGGCAACTTGTGCTTTGGCTCTTTATTTTAAAAAGCACCGTTCGCTGGATATGGCGGCGCCAAACATGGCGGAAGAGGAGATATAATGACGAGCTCTTTCCTCTGGTACACTTTGGAAACGCTGGCTCTCTTTTTGCCTTTCCTCTTCTCTCTGTATTTATTCTTAACTTGTCATAATTCTTCTAAATTTTTGGAGAATACCCTGGTCATTGTCTTGGTGACGCTGAATATCGCCCTGACGCTCTCCATCTACATAATGCTGCCCGGTGAGCCGCAGCATTTAGTTTTTGGTAATTGGCTTTCAATGGGGACGGTGCGGCTTGATTTTGCCTTTCGCCTTGATGCTCTAAATACGCTTTTGCAAGCCATCGGCACATTGTTTGTGAGCATAGCCATTTTTTTCTCTCTGGGTTACATGAACCGCGACCAAACTCCGCGCCGTTTTATTGGCATACTTTTTTTACTCGATGGCTTTTTTAAATTGTTTTTCCTGGCTGATGGCTTTTTCTTAACTCTTGCCGCTCTGGTGTTTATCTTGTTTGCCTCCGGAGTGCTAACAGCTTATTATTATAGCGATTTAGGTAAAGTACAACGAGCAGGACGCGGTATGTTGCTTGACCTTTTGGGGCTTTTTACTCTGCTTGTTGCCGGCATTCTTATTATTACAGCTTATGGTGGAGACACTTACGCTTTTTTAGCTAAGGCCGCCGCAGAAGGAGGAAAGCCGGAAGTCACATTTTGGTGCACTGTGCTTTTGGCCGTGTTTTTGGTCTTTAGAGCTGCTCAAGTGCCTTTTCACACTTGGTGCCTGGAGATGTCTGCCGCCCCTAGTCCGGCAACAGCGCTTTTCCAGGGGGCTCTTAGTACCTTTGTCTTGGGACTTATCTTTATTCGTCTGCGGCCGGTTGTAGATGTTACGCTATTTAGCTATATTTTTTGGATAATCGGCTCTATATCCATGGTTATTTCGGCCGTTATCGGTATGTTGCAATGGAATGTTAAACATATTTTGGCTTATATCTGGATGAACAGAGTGAGCTTTTTTCTTATGGCTTTGCCGCTTTTGGCTCCGGAACGCCTGGTAAATGAAATATTTTTACTTTCGGCCGCGCTTTTTGTCCTCTTTTTGGGCACAGCTATAATCATCCGCTATTTGGGTGATGAACAGCAACTTGGTAACATTGGCCGACTATATAACCGTGTGCCGCTGGTTATGGGTACCACAGCTTTGGCTTTTTTTGCTCTTTTGCCTCTGCCGCTCTCTCCGGAACAAAACGTGGCTCAAGAGATTTTGCGGAATATGTGGCTGGCGCGGGCAACTAAACCGCTTTTGATATTACCATTAATAATGTATCTTCTGGGCGAGGGTGTGGCTGCGGCTTTGGCTGCCCGTTATTTTCTGCGACTTTTTGTGCTTAAGCCTTTGGCCGAACAGCCGGAAAATCGCCGGAGCGCCGCCGGTAAAGTTCCACTGGAGATGCCGGTGGCTCTTTTGGCAGCCCTCATTTTTCTCTTTTTTGTCTCCCATTTTGCCATATTGAGCGGGGAAAATCTGGCTAGTCTTAAATGGCAATGGCAATGGCCATTTTTACTAATTAATATTGCGGATATTTGGCCTGTCTCTATAGCCGCGTTATTAGGCTTTTTGGCTGTATTTATATATCTTTTGCGCAGTGACCGGCGGCGTTATTTCCCCGGCCAGTATTTTGCCGGCAAATATGAATACTTGCTCCACGATGCCTATTACCGGGTAATTGCCAAGCCGGTTCTTTATATTACCGATTTGCTCTTTGGCCGCATTATTGGAGAGTTTTTACCTGATTTTATTAAAAAATCAGCTGGTTATCTGGCGGCCGGCAGCGGGTATCTGGGGAAAATGCTTTACCGCGGCGATATTCGTTACCATGTGACGCTCTTCTTTCTTGCTTTGCTTACGCTACTCTATTTGCTGGGAGGAGAGCTATAATGGAATTTATCTGGCACCATGCTCTTCTTTTAATAATTCTTGTGCCGTTTTTGGCTTCGCTGCTGCTTTTTACTTTCCCCAAAAGTCCCGGCGGCGGGCAAAGACAATTTTCTTTAGTTGTCGCTGTAGTGATTCTGTTGGCGGCAATTGGCCTTTCTTATGGCCATTATTATCTTTTTCCTGATTGGCAACTAGGCGATTACCTTAGCCACAGCCAATTTTTAGCTGTTAATTATCATGCCGATGCCGATAGTTTCACCCTCTTTCTTTTGCTGGTGGCGGCCATAGCTATTTTGCTTTCGGTTTTATTGGCCCCGCGGCGTTTGCCGGAATTACGCTCTTATTATGCCTTGCTATTTTTAGGCGAGTCGTTGCTGTTTTTAAATATAACTGCGCAAAATTTAATAATTTTTGTGGCTTCTTTCCTGCTTGGTACACTGCTTGGCCTTTGGCTTGGTTGGCGCTGGCTGGCGGCCGAATATGCCGGGGATTTGCGCCGTTTTGTTTTGTGGCGCCTGAGTGCCATCTTTATTTTGTTCATCGGCATTATTATGCTGGGCCAGGCTGCTTCTTCTTTTGATGTTTCACAAATTGCTGAATTTATAGCCGATTCGCCCATAGAACCTGAGTTGCAAAAGCGCATATTTGCAGTGCTTGTGAGCGGCATACTCCTGCTTATTCCTCTTTATCCCTGGCCGCTTTTTTCCGCAGTTTGGCAAAATACCCCCCATGGTTTTATTGTGCTACGCCTATTGGAAACACTCTCTTTGCTCCATTTTCTGGTGGGGATTGTTATGCCCATACTGCCACTGGGAGTGGCAAACGCCGCGCCATTACTGGCTCTTATCACTATCTTTTCGGCTCTGGCTGCTTCGGCCCTCTCGCTGCATGAAGAAGATTTGCGCAATATCTTTTGGCGCATTCTTTGTGCTTTCAATGCCTTTTCGCTGACTGCCATTTTCAGTCTCCGGGCCGAGGGAATAAGCGGGGGACTTTTGCTGGCCTTTAGTGTGGCTGCCATTTATGTCGGTATTAGCTGGTATCACCGGGAAATGTTGCCGCATCGCATACCATGTTTGATAGATCGCCACCAGGGATTGGCGGCACAGGCACCAAAAACAGCGCTTATATATGCTTTTTTAGCCGCCGGATTTACTGTTTTGCCGCTTTTTGCCACTTTGGGCAGTATATTGCTAAGTTTTAGCGGTCTATGGCAGAGCCCACTGGTAGCTAGCTACATTACTTATAAAGAAATTGTTCATCTGGCGACTTTTTTAGTGCTTTTGGCCCTTTTAGTGGCCAGTATTGCGCTTGTTCCATGGCTTCTCAAAGCACTTTACAATAACAGGATAAGTAGAGTTATTTTTGTCATTATTTTGTTCCTCTGGCTGTTGCTTTTGGGGCAATTTCTTATTGCCTCGCCAATTAGTCTCGGCCTCTGCCCGAGGCTCTATCACAGCTTTGACAGCGATGATGGACCTTTTGGACAACTATTTAATTTTATTGCTATTCTTTTCGTGGTTGGCCTTGTTTTTCAGCATATCGGAGTGGCCAGGGCGGTTATTCGCTTACTCACCGGCACGCCTTCGCTCATAGTGCAAAATCCGCCTATGGAATTTGCCGAACATAAGCGGCTGCTGGGCTGGTTTATAGTGGCACTTTTGGTCTTATTGGGTTTGGCCCAGAGCGGATATTCCAGATTTATCGAGGAGCTTGCAGTCTCGGTGGCCAAAGCGCTGGGAGTGGCATTATGACTAATTTGCTGCCGGTTTTATCACCTTTATTGCTACCACTCATAATAGCGGCTTTTTTAGTGCTTATTGCCGGTACTGCGCTTAGCAAAAAAATACTGCGTGTCGAAGGTCAGAGAGCTTCAACGCATCTGTTTTTACTTCTTTTCGGCACGACGCTGGCCACCATATATGTGGCGATAGGGCGCTGTATCCGGGAGGGCAGTATTGCAAATATATTGTCGCTGCTCATTATCAGCGCCACTTTTTTGCTGCTTTTTTTAGCCTTTGCATCGCCGGATATTGTAAAAAACGGTCACTCCGCCGGTGATGTCGGAGCTCTCCTGCTCCTTGCGGCGGCCGCGGCGGTTTTAGCCGTAAACAGCAATAATTTACTTATTATGATTGTTGCGCTTTCCGGGGCTGTTACTGCCTGTTTGGCTGTGGCTAATATGGAAGGTTTGCCTGAAACAAGGCTGGTATTTACTATGCCGGCTATTATTTATCTGATAACGGTTTTCATGATTATTATTTTGGGGGCCGTTTTGCTCTATGGCGCTGTAAATACTTTTGATCTAATTGAAATAATTAAATATCACGAGCTTGATAAGGCGCCGGCACTTACTTTGTTTTGGACGGGAATAATCATAATCATATTGGCATTACTAACTTTTATGCCGCTCTTTCCGTTTAATTTTTTGTGGCCGGAACTTATAGCCGGCGGTAAGACAGTTGGAGTAGCGGCCTTTTTTTCCACCGTTTCTTTAACGGCAGTTGGCCTGTGGCTTAAATTTGCGCCACTTTTTGCAACTAAGCCGAAATTAATGTGGTGCCTGGCTGTTCTCGCTGTTATTACTATGTTTTTTGGCGCTCTGGTTGCTTTGCGCGAGCGGGTTTTATCGGCCTTGATAGCCGATGTGATAATTTATTTAGCTGGTGAAATGCTGCTTTTCTTTACCATAGCATTTAAGAATAGTGGCAATATTGCCCATGAAATTATAATTGCTGCCGGCCCGCATTTTATAACGATAATAGCACTTTTGGGCCTAAAGAGTATTTTACAAACCGAAAGCAATTCCTATGCCGTTAAGCCTTATAAATGCCTGACCGGACTTTGGCGCCGCTCACCGTTTTTGGCGGCCGCGCTTATTTTTATTTTGTTCTCTTTGGCCGGGATTCCGCTCACCGCCGGATTTACTCTTTCTCTTAGCCTTTTACGCGTGCTGGCGACGCTGTCTCTTACCTTTAGCATTGCTTTCGCTTTGGCCAATATTATGATGCTGTCAGCGGCTGTGCGCCTTGTTTACACCATTTGTTTTACAAAATCTGAAGCAGAAATTGTGCCAAAATTTTCTAAATATTTACTTTTTCTGTTAATGATCTCTCTCGGGCTTTTGGTGCTTTGGGGAATTATGCCCGATGTACCGCTGCTTCTGCTTGGTGGCAGATAGCTAATTTATTGAAAGTTGGAGGGTTTTTATGGATCTTTTTTGTCAGCATTGTAACCAGCAGTATTATGCGGAAACCTATGTTGAAGGCATGGTGTGCCCGGTTTGCAACTCTGTATTGGTTATGTTGGAGCAGGTAGCAGCCCCTGCAGCTCCTGTTCAGGAATCTGTGCCGGCCGAAGCGCAGCAAGAGGCGGTAGCTCCTGTGGAAGAGGCGGTAGCTCCTGTGGAAGAGCCGGTAGCCCCTGTGGAAGAGCCGGTGGCCCCTGTGGAAGAGGCGGTAGCTCCAGTGGAAGAGGCGGTAGCTCCAGTGGAAGAGGCGGTAGCTCCAGTGGAAGAGGCGGTGGCCCCTGTGGAAGAGCCGGTGGCCCCTGTGGAAGAGGCGGTAGCCCCTGTGGAAGAGGCGGTAGCCCCTGTGGAAGAGCCGGTAGCCCCTGTGGAAGAGGCGGTAGCTCCAGTGGAAAGTGTGTCCGAAGAACCGGCGTCTATGCCGGTTTCTGCCGGTGATGCCAATAATTTTTTACCTACTTTTTCTTTTTCATCATTTACTGGTAATGCGCCTGAAAGTACCGGCGATGCAGTCCCACCGGCAGCTGCCGAGCCGCCTATGGCGCCGGTTGACGCTGTTGCCGCTGCGAATGTGGCGCCGGAAGAGCCTGTGGAACAATCAATAGAACAGCCGCAACCGCTTGAAACGGCTGTTGCTCCCGAGACTTCAAGTGCCGCTGGCCCGGAATTGCCAAAATTCGATATTTCCTGGGATAGCCCATTGGCGGCCGGCGGAGAAGTGCCTTTATCATCAGCTCCTGTTGATAGCAGTGCTACTCCGGGCGGTTTTGAACTGCCAAGTTTCCCTGATTTTTCTCTGCCGCCTATTGATGGCATGGATTCTTCAGCGCCTGCCGAAAATGCCGAAGCACCAAAGACTAATGAAGAAATGGCCGATGGTGTTGATGTAGCCGATGTGGCCGGCAGTGTTGATATTGCCGCCGGAGAAGCGGCCGCAGCCCCAGGTGTAGAAAGTGAAGAGCCGTCTGCACCTCTTGCTGCCGCTCCGGTGCCGCCACCGATGCCAGTGCCGCCGCCACGGCCGATGGAAAAAGAAAACTCCACGTCTGTGGCTGACCAATTAGGTTTGCCGGATCTCGGCATTGCTATTGAAAAGCCTAAAAAACCGCAAGTTGAGCTGGTGAGTGCCGAAGAAGCTAAAGAGGTGGCCGAAGCCAAAGAGGCAGTGGAAAAGCAGGGCGGTAGTAAAGCTCCGCTCATTATTCTTATTGCCATTATCATTGCTGCCGGTTTGGCTTGCCCATTTATCGACCCGGATTTGGGCTTCTTTGGCTACAAGAAAATCGGCTTGGCTGTAGGCCTTATTGAGCCACCGCCGCCGCCCAAGCCCATTGAGCCCACCCCGCGCGAAAAGGCATTGCTGGCTTATAAGAAGGCCGTTGAACTGGTGCAGGCCGGAGCCAATGACAGCGCCATAGACAAATTTAAAGAGGCTCTTACTTTTGATGCCACAATTGGCAGAATACATCGCGACTTGGCTATTTCTTATGCCAAAGCCGGCAAAAAAGATGACTCCGTGGAGAGTTACCGGGCATATTTAAAACTTGAACCGGCTGCCGATGATGCCAAGGATGTGCAGAAAATTATTGATGAATATGATGCCCAAAAGAAGAAAGAAGCCGAGGAAAAATTAGCTGCGGAAAAGAAAGCGGAAGAAGAGCGCATTGCAGCCGAGAAAAAGGCAGAAGCCGAGGCAGCTAAAAAAGCGGCTAAAAACAAAAAATCTTCTAAAAAATCAAAAAGTTCTAAGAAAAAACGCTAATTGAATCTCTCATGCCTTGGTCCAAAGCTCACCATGCGCAGTATCTCCGGCCGGTTTTATTGGAAAATCATCCATTCTGTAAGGTAACATTATGAAATATCGTCTTGACCCCAAATCTGGTAATAAGCTTTCGCAGCTGGGCCTTGGTTGCATGCGCTTTCCCAAAAGCGATGCCGAAACAGAAAAAATTTTACTACGGGCCATTGAAGGCGGCATTAATTACTTTGATACTGCCTATATTTATGGCGATTCCGAGGCGCGTTTGGGCAAAATTTTGGCGGCGCACGATCTGCGTAAAAAGATTTATATTGCCACTAAGTTACCGCTTATTATGCTGCGAAAACCGGAGGATATTGAGCGCTATTTTCAAACGGAACTGGCCAGGCTGAAGACAGATTATATTGACTATTATCTGCTCCACATGTTGCCCGATGTGGCTTATATGAACAAGCTGCGCGAGTGGGGGATTGAAAAGTGGCTTAGTGAAAAGAAGGCCGCCGGCGCTATTAGGCATGTAGGCTTTTCTTTTCATGGCACTAATCAGGCTTTTACCGAGCTGTTGGAGGATTATCCCTGGGAGTTTTGCCTTATCCAATATAATTATGTGGATGAGTTTAACCAGGCCGGGGTAAAGGGCCTAAAGCTGGCGGCGGAGAAGGGCCTGCCGGTGATGATTATGGAGCCGCTTTTAGGCGGGCGCCTGGCCACCAGTTTGCCAGAGGCGGCTTTAAAGCTCATAAAAGCCTATGATGAGCAGCTTACTCCGGCGGCGTTTGGCCTTAACTGGCTGTGGAATCAAAAAGAGCCCACGGTGGTGCTCTCCGGCATGAGTTCACTCACGCAGCTGGAAGAGAATCTGGCACTGGCCGATAAAGCCGAGCCGGAGATGCTCACTAAAGAAGATATTGACCTTTATGAGGCTGTTAAAGCCGCTTTTGTCGCCGCTGATAAAATCCACTGCACCGGCTGCAATTACTGCATGCCTTGCCCGAAAAATGTAAATATTCCCTGCTGTTTTAAATCGTATAATATGTCGTATTCACAAAGCTATTATGCCGGGTTGCACAATTATATGAAGGAGGCCGGGCTCACTTCTACCACTATTAGTGCGGCCAGTAATTGTATTGGTTGCGGCAAATGTGAGCGCCACTGCCCGCAGCACATAGAAATAAGAAAAGAATTAAAGAAAGTAGAAAAGCGTTTGGAACCGTTTTGGATTAAGCTAGGATATAAAGCAGCGCGCAAGGTGCTGAAACGCGGCTCGTAACAGGTGGAAAAAATATGCCAAATAAAAAGCTCGTTTATGTGGTTTCTTTAGGCTGCCCAAAAAATCTGGTGGATACCGAGACTATGCTGGGGTCGCTCGCCGATGTGGGCTATAAGCCCACAAGTGAGCCTAAAGAGGCCGATATTTTGCTGATAAATACTTGTGGCTTTTTGCTGAGCTCGCGCCAGGAATCCATAGATACAATTTTGGAACTGGCCGATATTAAAGCAGAAACAGGTGCTCTTTTGGTGGTGGTCGGCTGCTTGGTGGAGCATAATGAAGCCGAGCTCAAAGAGGCTCTCCCCGAAGTGGATGAATGGGTTGGAGTAGGGCGTTATAGCAAGTTGGCGGCTATTTTAGAGCCGCGCCTCAAGGGCAAAAAAGGGCGCGATAAAGCGTTGCCTTATTATGCCATCGGCCCGGATGAAGCGCGCCTTTTAAGCGGCAAAGGCTATGCGGCCTATGTGAAAATTGCCGAGGGCTGCTCCATGGATTGCGCTTTTTGCAAAATACCGCAAATCAGGGGCCGGCAAATCTCCCGCCCCATGGAGGAAATTCGCGATGAAGTAGCGCGGCTGGCGGCCAGCGGAGTCAAAGAGGTGACCATGATTGCCCAAAATCTCTCAGCCTATGGTAGCGATCTCTATGGACGCGGCAAGTTGCCGGAATTATTGAAAATGCTTGATAATTCCGCCAGCCCGCCCTGGCTGCGCCTGCTCTATCTTTACCCTCTTGGCTGCACTGTGGAACTCTTGGAAACCATTGCTGCTTCGAGCCGCATCTTGCCCTATATTGATTTGCCTTTGCAGACAATTTCCGACCATCTTTTAAAAGATATGCGCCGCCATATTGGCGAAAAGCGCACCCGCGAGCTGGTAAAGCGCATCAGAGATATTATTCCCGGGGTGACTTTGCGCTCTACTTTTATTGTCGGCCTGCCCGGAGAAACAGAAGACGATTTTAACAAACTATGCGATTTTGTTGCCGAAAGCTCCTTTGACCACCTGGGCGTTTTTGCCTTTTCCCCGGAGGAGGGCACGCTGGCTGCCACCTTGCCCAACCAGGTGCCGGCCAAAGTGGCCGAAAAGCGGGCCAAAAAGCTCATGAATTTGCAAAAAAAGCTCTCGCGGCAGAAGCTAAAAAATTACCTGCATCAAAAGCTGGAAGTTTTGGTGGAAGGAGTGAGCGAAGAGAGCGATCTTTTGCTTTCGGCTCGCCACAAAGGGCAGGCGCCGGATGGCATCGACGGCCTGGTTTATATTAACGAAGGCCAGGCGAATGAAGGCGATTTGCTTAATGTGGAAATAGTAAAAACCGGTGATTATGACCTGGTGGGGCGGATTGCTGATAATGACTGATGGAGAGGTGAGCGCCGCGCTAAATGAGCTTTGGGCCGATTTAAGCCGCCGCCCCCTGTGGCGCCGGCCTTATACCTGGCTTTATATTAAGCTTATGACTAAGTATCGCCTGAAATTGCTCTCTCCCAAAGATGTAAAAATTTTGGTGCCGCGCGGCAAAGTCAATTATTGCCATGAGTGCTGTGATAATTGCTGCCTTGGTAAGCACTCGGCTGTGCTCCTCCATTTGCAGGATATAGCCATGCTTTTGGACAAGGGCCATGAGAGCTATATTTCCCAGGAAAAACCAACTTTTGCCAAAGAAGTGTTAAATGAACGGCCGGCTCTGGAGCGCAACCAGCGCTCTGTTTATTGGCGCGTCTTTCCCATTATTAAGCAAAATAAATTCCATGCTTGCAGCGCTCTTGGTGTGGACGGCCTCTGCAAACTTTACCCTAATTGGCCGCTCAGCTGCGCCCGTTTTCCTTATTCTCTCCATGCCGACGATAAGCGCATTTTTTTTAGCCCGCGCTGCCCCAGCTATCTTTTGGATGAAGTGCGCGGCGCCCGGGCGGCGGTGATGATTAAGGCCGCTGTAGAGGCTTATAATGCCCAAATCAAGGACATTATTTTATTGCATTATGTGCCGGAAAAACTTAGCGAACTGGGGCTAATGAAGTATTTAAAGTGGCCGCTCTGAATTCATTCTTGTCACCTGGTGCGGCAATAAGCGCGGCACCTGAAATATTTAGTAATAAATAAGCTCTTGCTAAGTGTCTAGCTTGTGGTATCTTCACTGCGGTTCAGCTTTTTATGCAGTCTGGAGAGGAGATCGCTTAAACAGATGAATTTTCCGCTAGATGCACCGGTGACGCCGGAAAAACTTAATGCTCTTAAAGAGCGCCTTGCCGCCCTAAAGATAGATCTCTCCCAGGTGGAGGCCAGTTATATCCGCTGCCCCGGCCCGGGCGGGCAAAAGGTTAATAAGACTTCCAGCGGAGTTTATCTTAAATATCCGCCACTTGACATAGCTGTCAAATGGACGCGTGAACGCTCGCGGGCTCTAAATCGCTTTTTAGCTCTCCGCGAATTGGCCGATGAAATTGAGGCCCGTCTCTCGCCTGGTACTTCCCAAAGACTCACCAAAGAGCAAAAGATTGCCCGCCAGAAAGCTAGGCGCAAAAGGCGCTCAGCCAGTGCCGCGCGGGTAGTGGAATCTATGGAAATTAAAACAAATTTTCAAAAAGAGGAGGAAAATAATGAGTAGTTTGTTGCTTATTTCTCTGCTTCTGGCCACAGCGCCGGTGGTTACCGCCGAGCCGCTGGGCAAAAACGAGGTTCCGCCGGAGCTCGCTCCCTGGATTAACTGGGTGCAATATAATAACCCATCCAGAAATTGCTACAGCAGCTCTTTGGCGCGCAACGAATGCACACTTTATAATTACCTGCGCCTGGACATCAGCGACAGCGGGGCAACTTTTGAACTTTCCGGCATCAATCTCAAAATTGGAGTGGCCAGTGTCACTTTGCCGGCGCAAGTCGGAGAGCGCTTAGCCATCACTTCCGGCGCCAAAAATGTCACCAGCGATGAGGAAAACTGGTATGCCGTTGTGCCGAGTGGCCCTTTTGTCATCAGAGGCAAAATAAGTTGGGATACTCTGCCGGAAACACTCTATGTTCCGGAAAATATTGCTATTATTAACGCTACTTATGCCGGGCGCCAGCTTATGCCGCTGGGCGATGACCCGGAATCACTTCTCATAAAGAGCCCCGTGCCGGTTAAAGCCGAAGCTACCGCTGAGCCGGCTAATCAGCCCAAAAAACGCCAGGAAGCGCGGATGCAGGTGCGGCGCCGGATAACTATGAACCGCCCGGTGGGGGTAAGCGCTCATTATATCTTCCGTTGCCCGGTGAAAGATGAGCTTTTGACACTCCCGCTTCCTGAGGACTTTTTATTGGAACAGGTGCTGGCATCCGGCCAGCTTATCCCCGCCAGTGAGGGTGCTCTTACTTATCGCTGCCCGGCTGGCCGCTCGGTGGTGGTGCTGGAAGGGCGCCTTTTAAGCGGCAAAAATATGCTGAAAGCGCTGCCCGATACCGGTAAAACGCCGATTTTAGAAGATGATATTGTTGTTTTTACTCCCGATCAAAGACGCTGGGAGAGTGAAGTAAGCGTGAAAAAAGGCATGCAGGTTGAGGCCGCTAATGTTTCGGAATTGCCCATTAACTGGCGCTCCAAACTGGCTACTGTCTGGCGCCTCGAACATGATGGTGAACTCAGCTGGACTGCCAAAGAAATTCACAACAAAAATGCCGACAAAGCGATTATCTCTCTCGAACGGAACATGGTGGTTGCCGATGGAGGAGAAAGCTTTCATGTTAAAGATACTCTCTCTTTAACCAATAATACTCTGCCCAGCCTCGCGCTCACCGAAAAATCATTTACCGTTTTGGGTATGCGGCGTAATTCCGCCGACGCGCTTATCTTTAAAAACGAAGCCGGCCTGCCAACAGCGGCTATGGAAAACAGTTCCGAACTATTAGAAAGCACTATGTGGTGGCAGGAAAAAACTGCCGGCTGGCGTCCGCAAGTGGTAAAAATACCGGCTGCCGGTTATAGCGAAAAGGTGCATAAAGGCTCGCTCAGCCTCAAACTGTTGCCCGGTTGGGTGCCGCTCGCTGCCTGGGGTGCCGAGGATTATTCCGGTGATTATATCCGCCAGCTCTCGCTCTATAATCTCCTGCTTGGTGTTTTGGCTTTTGTGCTGGTGTATCTGGGGGCCTGGCGCATCAAACGGCGCAATATAAAAATTCTGATAGCTCTTGGGGCCATGATAGCCACCATTACTTCGCCCTGGTTGGATGATGGGCTGATTTTGCCCTGGTTCTGGTGCCTTAGCAGCTTCCTCATCATCAGCCTTTTGGGACACCTTGGTGCAGACCATCGCAAACTTAAAAAAGTTTCCACTATTTTGCTCTCAGTTATATCTGTTCCCTTTTTGATAATGCTTATCGTCAGCTGGATGGGCCTGGTGCGTACCGCTCTGCATCCCACTTTGCCGGGAGGACATAGCGATTCAATCTCGATTGACTATTTTTCGAATTATAAAAATGATTCCGCTGCCCAAAGTGCGCCTAGGATGGCCAAAGCAATGGCGGCGATGGATGAAGAAATGGAGTTTGCGGAAGAAGAAGCTGCGCCGATGGCCAAAAAAGAAGCACCAAGCCACAAAATGCAAAAAGAAAGTATAAAGAGAAAAGGTGTTTTATCTTCCCTGGCTGCAGGTAGTATGAGTAGCATGGTGGCCGATAATGATGCTCTTGCCGCGTCTGCCAAGGCGCAGCAAAAGAAAATCCGCCCGGTTGGTCTCTCGGCACCAAGGGTGGCCACCGGTAATAGGATCACCATGTATTTTAATAGTCCTTTAAAAGAAGATAGCCGTTTCAGTGTGCTATTGGTGCCACCGTTTTGGCGGGGCGTAGCGCTCTTTCTCTATATATTCTTCTCGGTTATCGCCTTTTTGTCATTCTTTGGGGTGAGCATCTCTAAGCTGAAAAAAGTGCCGGTGGCCGCGCTAATCTTTTTAGCTCTCTTGCCGAATAGTGCGCTGGCAGCGGAAGGAAATTACCCACCGGCGGAATTTTTGCGCGATTTGGAAGTGCGCACCAGGCCGGCACGTTGTGAGGGCAGTTGCCAGCAAATAAGCGATTTTAATATCACGCTGAATAACGATCTCTCTTTTACCATGACCATGACAGCCAGTAGTGTCATCGGCGATTTGTTGCCTTTGCCCGGCCCCTGGTATCTTTGGCAAGCCAAGGAAATTACCGTGCAGGGGCGCACGGCTGCCGGTATCAAAAACGATAGTTATATCTATGTGCTGGTGCCGGCCGGTGTTTCTACTATTACTGTGCGCGGTAAAATGGCTCCCGATGCTGCTCCGCGTATTTCTTTCCCCATTTTTACCAGCGGCATTAGCTTGAAATCCGAGCGCTGGAGCCTGGAACATAATGAGCAATATATGGAACCCGGGGTGGCTATCTCTCTGCTCTCCGCTGTCGAAGCCGAAGATACCAAAGTGGAGGAAGATGCTGAAGAAGTAGATGAAGACATAGTGGTGCCGGATAATCAGGTGCCACTGGCTAAACGCATTGATATTGTAAGAAGAATCAATTTTAGTGACCCCAATAGTGTTAATACTGCGGTGTCGGCGCGGGGCCTTAGAAACGGCGATATTGTGGATATACCGCTTTTGCCCGGCGAAGTTGTTTCGGCTTATGCCGAGCAGATAAAAGAGGGTAAATTGCGTCTTGTGGCTGATGGGCCGACGCTGAACATCAGATTTAACGGTACTTTGCCGGCCGGCGAGTCGCTAACTTTGGCTGCTCCCGATTCGGCAAATTATATAGAAACCTGGTTTATCACCTGTGATACTTCCCGCGCTTGTGCTTTTTCCAAAGAGCCGCGCCCGGCTACTGCTCCGCAACCGGCCCATTTTGAGCCGAATCCCGGCGAAAAACTGGTGGTCAGTGTTAAAGAGCGGGCAGTGCTGGCCGGTAACAACAGCGAAGGTAACTTTAGGCTTTATGTAACCAGCAGCCAGGGTTCTGCTAGCTATAATATTTATGGTACAATTCGCCTGGCGGCGATGGACAAAGTTACCTTGAAAATACCCGCTGAAGCCAGGGTGCAGAGCTTTAAAATTGATGACAACGACCACCCGGCGCGCCCGGAAAACGGCGAGCTTACCTTCCTTTTGGGGCAGGGGATAAGCAGCATTGATCTTAAATATAATATCGACGGTGAGCCCAGTTTATTTACCAGATTTGCCCCGGTGAGTGCTTCCATACCGCTGGTTAATACCACTATTAGCTATAATACTCCTTCGCGGCGGGTTGTTTTGGCCTCTTTGGGCTCGGCCGAACATCACCCGGTGGTACTCTATTGGTCGGTCTTTATGGCCCATTTGCTCCTGGCACTCCTAGTCTTTTTCTTCTGCCGCTTCTTGTTGCCAGATGTGCCTATGAAGCTTTATCAGTGGATATTGCTTTTGGTGCCTCTCGCTTCCATCAGTAGCTATATGCTTTTAGCACTCATTATTCCCATGCTGCTTTTGGCTCTGCCGCTTAAAGCCAAAGCCCAGCCGCGCTGGGGGCGCTTCTTGGGGCTCATTGCCATTTTGTTGGCTTTAATCTCTGCTTTGGTAGGAGCCAGTGGGGCGGCGCTTCTCAGCGCCCCGGATATGAGCATACATAATTCGGTTTACGGCAATGATATGACTTGGCTCATCGGCTATTTGCCGGCCGGCCAGGCTATCGAGGGTTTTGGGGCCTTCTCCATTCCGATATGGCTCTGGAAGTGTTTGCAATTTATCTGGTGCTTGTGGTTAATATGGCTCTGCAAAGGCTGGTACCCCTTGGTAGCCAGCCGCTTTGTCGCCGCCTTGCATAGAGACAAAGATGCCCCAAAGGCGGCGGCCAAAGCTGATAAACCGGCCGAAAAGAAAGCTGATGCCGAGCCCAAAGCGGCGGCAGAGTCGGCGCAGCCGGCGCCGGCTGGCGAGAAAAAGCCGGAAAAACCAGAAGAAAAGAAAGGTGATACCCAGCCCAAAAACAAGGCGCAGCAAGCACCTAAGGGCGGGAAAAAATAAAATAATTCATGTCTTATACTTCTCCTTGGCTCTGGCAGCCTGTGCCTGATGCCACAAAGTCCCCATTAATGGTTATTATCCCCTGCGCCGGCAGCGCCGCCCAGACATACCGTGCCCTGGCCCGGGCGCTCTCAGAACGCTTTGATGTAGCTATAGTGCAGCGCCCGGGCCGCATGGAGCGGCGCCAGGAAAAGGCCATCACGGCGATGCAGGATCTCCTGGCGCCGCTAGCTCAGGCGGTGAACGGACTTGCCGGGGGGCGGCCAGTGCTGCTCGGCGGCCACAGTCTCGGGGCACTTATTGCCTATGAATTGGCCGCCGGGCAGCACATCCCGGCTTTAGCCGGGATAGTGGCCATGGCCATGGCCGCCCCCAGCGCGCTCACACCTGTTACACACTCTTATAAAACCATGGACGACCGTGAGTTCGCCGCCTATATGGCCACCAATTATCATGGCATACCGGAGCGCCTCTTGGCAGAGCCGGCTCTTTTGTCGCTCTTTTTGCCGGCTCTTAGGGCCGATATGGTGATGTTTGAGGACTACCGGCCGGAGAGCATTAAAAAGCTCTCTATTCCCATCTTGGCGCTCTCCGGCGGAGAGGACGACCTGGCGCCCGCCGCCTCTATGCGCCCCTGGGCCGAAGTGGCGGGCGCCGGCTTTAACCATGAGATTATTGCCGGTGACCACTTCTTCCCAACCAAATCTCCAGCAGAAGTTGCCGGAATTATAAAAAAATTCGCTGCTGTAACCTAAGCGGTGGGGCGGGGAAGGGCTATGTGATGGGGTAGCCCTCACCCCACGAGCAGTGGAAAACATAGCATCTCGCCCTCTCCATTTTTACAAATAGAGAGGGCTCAATTATCTGAATTTATATGTGCTTCTAAAATATCACTGAGCTTTGGCTTGATGCCCGGGCTCGGTGGTTATTTGCCTTCGAGGGTGGCGATCTCTTCTGGGGCAGGCTATATCTTTACTTGTCATCGCCTTTTAAGTATTTCTCGGTTTGCCGGTCAAATTCCGAAATATACTCCCGATCCTGCCGGATTCTGAATTGTTCATATTCCTGATTGGCTTTGGCGATCGCCTGCTCATGGGATACGCTCCCTTTACCCTCTAAAATCTGGCGGCGGTTGTTTTTCAGAAACGTATCTGTTTGATTCACCCAATCTTGCATACTCATCAGAATGCCGTCCTCAGCCATAAGTTCGGCATAATCAATAAACATGGTCACCAATCTGTTGAGACGCTGCAATTCT
The DNA here is from genome assembly GCA_016283195.1 of Deltaproteobacteria bacterium. Taxonomy (GTDB): domain Bacteria; phylum JAEEML01; class JAEEML01; order JAEEML01; family JAEEML01; genus JAEEML01. Next base: position 28,229 of record JAEEML010000076.1, read on the forward strand.
TTTTCACTTAGATAGTTTTTGGCGATGCCAACATCTTTCTTGTATATCTTTCCATCCGGCGCATCTTTCCAGGTGGTTAAGCCCATGGTTGGTTTTGAGGCATCTGCGCGGGTATAAACAATTTCTGCGGCAGTCTGCCCGGCCACGGCATAATGCAGTTTGTTCTGCACAAAAGCATAAAAATCCCGGGTGATATCGCTATTTTTATCGTAATCATAGCTGCACTGTTCAAAAATATCAGTAATTTTTTGATAGGCCCGCCGCTCACTGGCCCGGATCTCGCGGATCCGTTCCAGCAATTCATCAAAATA
>JAEEML010000077.1 GCA_016283195.1 Deltaproteobacteria bacterium
ACTGGAAATTATTGAAGTTCGCCCCTCTCCCAAGCGGCGAGGGGCTCCAATTCTTGGCTTTTTCCCCCTCTCCGCTTGGGAGAGGGGGATTATTCAATAATATCGCCTAATTATAGGGGGTGAGGTCTGAGTGGGCGCAGTAGGCGTTCTGGTAATGGCGTCAGGGCCTACAAATCCACCTGAGTCAGGCTGGTAAAGTGCTCACCAAAAAAGTTTTTGGCAATTTGCGAAAAGCGCTCATTGGTATCTGTTGCAAAAAAGGTGAGCTTACCGGCGCTCTCTTTAGCTGAGAGCAGCTCTTTTTCCTGCAAAATATCATGTAAATAGCTGGCCGCTGTGGCCGCGCTGTCAACCAAAATGACATTTTGCCCCACCACCTCCTGCACCGCTGTACGCAAAAGCGGGTAATGGGTGCAACCGAGGACCAAAGTTTCAACTTTGGCGCTGATAAAAGGCGCCAGATAGGTCTCCAAAATGAGGCGGGTTGCCGGGTGGGCAGCAAAATTTTCCTCTGCCAGCGGCACCAAAAGCGGGCAAGCGGCGGAAATTATCTGGGCATCGGGCACCAGGCGGCGGATAGCTGTTTCATAAGCGCGGCTTTTGATGGTGGCATTGGTGCCGATGACGCCAATCACCTTTTTGCCGGTGGCGGCGGCGGCGAGAGCTCCCGGCTCAATCACCCCAATAACCGGAACTAAGGCCATTTCTCTTAAAAAATCGAGGGCGGCGGCGGTGGCGGTATTACAGGCAATCACCAGCGCTTTTATCTGCTTTTTGAGCAAAAAAGAGGCCGCGTGCTCGGCATAGCGGATGATTGTTTCTTTGGACTTACTGCCATAAGGGAGGCGCGCCGTATCACCAAGGTAAATAATATCTTCATTTGGCAAAAGGGCGGAAATAGCCGCCGCCACGGTGAGGCCGCCCACGCCGGAATCAAAAATGCCGATAGCCTGCCCGCTTTCTGTCATCTTATTTCTCCATATACACTTTGAGCGAGCGGCTTTCCGGGTCAAAATAGGCAATCACCGGGCGGCCGTTTTTGTCTAAAAGCATATCGAGATACATACCGCTATCGCGGCCTTTATCTATCTCGTACCAATGGAGCTCAGCCCCCTTTTTGCTTAAAAGGCGCATGAGACCGTAGCCTTTGCGGCCGGGCAAAAGATACTGATGAGCAATATAAAGAGTGCCGTCATTACCCATAGCGGCCGAGAGGGAACCGAGGCGCAAATATAAAATCTCATTTTGCCAGGTGCCGCTCTTCCCTTTAGTGCTAAGGTAAAGGCGCTCATGCAAGAGGCTACCATAAACCAAAAGTACATCTTTACCATTAAAAATTATTTGCGAATTCCAGCCCGGCGCCTCTTTATCGGCTACTACTTCCGGCCGCCAGCTACCGCCATCAAGGGTGGCATAATAAAAGCCGCTTTTAACGAGTTGCGAATCCACAAAAGAGGCATGGAGCTTATTATCCGGGCCAAAGGCGAGGTCAGAGCGCGCCGAAAAACCGCCGCCGTAATTGCCAATAACCATAGTTTCCCAGGCCGCTTCATCGTTCAGCTGATAAATTGGCTCAGTAGGCGTGCTCAGCGGGCCGGTAAGCGTTTTTTTGCGGTGCATATAAATCAGGCGGCCGTCTATGCCGTAGAAGATGACATGGGGCAAATTATCGCTATCTATAGCCATAGCAGCGCCCACGCCCAGCTCCTTGCCCCAGGAGAGCTTTTCCAAATGCCAGCCGGCGGCATCTTTATAGCCATAATTATAATAGTGGCTGTCCTGGTCGTAAAAAGTAACATGCACGCCGCCCGCGCCATCTACCGCAAGAGCCAGGTATTTGCCCACTTTGCCCTTAGATATGACAACGCTTTTCACCCAGCTCGCTCCATCGTAAAAGGCGTAGTCCAAGTCGGCATTTTCGGCATCACAGTAAGCCAGGTGAATATTCCCAGCACTATCTTTGGCAAGGCGCGGCCACCAGCCCACAGCGTGGCGCTCATCAGCTGTGGCCGCGCCGGCGTTACTGGGGGCGGCCAGGACAAAAACGCTGCCGGGCGCCTTTTCGGCCGCCGGCAAAGAGGTGACTTCTTCGCAGCCGGAGCAGGAAGTTAAAGTTAAAAGACAAATTAATGAGCAAAAAGAGAAAACTTGGCGTGACATTTTATTAAAAACTCCCGGCACTTCTTTACATGCCGGCGGCTTCGTCCTTTTCCAGGCAGCAGTTTTTGTACTTTTTACCGGAGCCGCAATAGCAAGGATCGTTGCGCCCGATTTTGGGGTGCTGGCGGCGCACGGTAACTGGCCGCCCCTCATCCTGTGGCGGGCGGCGGCCGCCCTGGGCTGGAGCGGCAGCTCTCGGGGCATCAGCTGTTTGCGGCCTGGCCGGCCCCATGCGCAGCATCCGGCGCTGGCGCTCGCGCGCCTCTTCTTCTTTACGGGCCATCTCTTCTTCGCTTTCCACTGTGAAGCGGATATGGAAGAATTTATTTAAAACATCGGTGGTTAGCCCCTCTATCATGCCGGTAAAGAGGTTGCGCCCTTCTTTAATATATTCCTGCTTGGGATCTTTTTGGGCATAGCCGCGCAGGCCGATACCGTCCTTTAATTGCTCCATATTGCCAAGGTGCTCTTTCCAGAAGGAATCAATGGCACTCAGGTATATCATGCGCTCCACATGGTGGAGAGCCTGCGCCGGCACCTCGCTCTCGCGCTTATTGTAATATTCTTCAACTTTATTAAAGATATATAGCTCAAGATCATCGCGCTTTTCGATATTATTCAGTTCTTCATCAGAGAGAGTAACATCAAAAAGATCTTTCACCATGCCTTTAAGCCCGGCAATATCCCATTCCTCGGAATGGCCGCCGTGGTTACCGGCTGCTCCGGCCACAATATTGATAACAGCCTCTTCAATGAGGTCCAAAACCAATTCTTTGGTAGCTGCATCATCGGCGCGCAATACTTTGAGGCGCAGGCCGTAAATGGCGTGGCGCTGCTGATTCATAACATCATCATAATCGAGCAAATGTTTACGCATATCAAAGTTGTAACCTTCGACATTGCGCTGAGCTCTTTCCACACTCTTGGAAACCATGCGATGCTCAATAATTTCGCCCTCTTTGAGGCCAAAGGTTTCCATGATGGTTTTCATCTTTTCGCCGCCAAAGACGCGCATCAGATTATCTTCCAAGGAGAGATAGAAGCGGCTGCACCCCGGGTCGCCCTGACGGCCGGCACGCCCGCGTAGCTGATTATCGATACGCCGGCTCTCGTGGCGCTCGGTGCCCAGGATATAGAGGCCACCGGCCGCCATCACCTCTTCGCGCTCTTTGGCACATTGCTCTTTGTATTTGGCCAAAGCTTTGGCGTAACCTTCCGGATCTTCATCGGGATTAACTTCGGCTCTGGCCATAAATTCCGGATTACCACCCAAAACAATATCGGTACCACGGCCAGCCATATTAGTGGAAATAGTCACGGCGCCCTTGCGCCCGGCCTGAGCTACAATAGCCGCTTCCTGCTTATGGTATTTGGCATTGAGCACGGTGTGCGGAATGCCCTGACGCGCCAGCATTCTGGCCAAAACTTCGCTCTTTTCCACGCTGATGGTGCCCACCAAAACCGGCTGCCCCTTTTTATGAGCGGCAATAATCTCCTCAATGATGAGTTTGAATTTTTCGCGCTCGGTACCTAAAATAATATCATCGTAATCAATACGCTTTTGTGGGCGATTAGTAGGAATTTCAATAACTTCAAGGTCATAAATCTTGGCAAATTCTTCAGCTTCCGTCATAGCGGTACCGGTCATGCCGCCCAGTTTAAGGTACATACGGAAGTAATTTTGATAAGTAACTGTAGCGAGAGTTTGATTTTCGTTTTGGATTTTTACCTCTTCTTTGGCTTCCACCGCCTGATGGAGGCCATCGCTCCAGCGCCGCCCGTCGAGCACGCGGCCGGTGTGTTCGTCAATAATCTTTACTTCGCCGTTTTCCACCAAATAATCAACATCGCGCTTAAAGAGGGTGTGAGCCTTGAGCGCTTGATTCACATGGTGCAAAATCATAATATTATTAGGATCATAGAGGTTATTTACCCCTAACCGTTTTTCCAAAGTAGCCACGCCGTTTTCGGTGAGAGAAACTGTTCTCGCCTTTTCGTCGATGGTGTAATCGAGCTCTTTTTTAAGGCCGGGCACTACACCGTTTATGCGCACATAAAGATCGGTGCTCTCCTCGGCCGGGCCGCTGATAATAAGCGGAGTACGCGCTTCATCAATAAGGATGGAATCCACCTCATCGACAATGGCAAAATGGTGGCCGCGCTGCACATAGTCGCTATAGCGGAACTTCATGTTATCTCTAAGATAATCAAAGCCAAATTCGCTATTGGTGCCATAAGTGATATCGGCGCCGTAAGCGGCTTGGCGCTGCGAATCGGAGAGGCCGTTAATAATAATGCCCACATCCAGGCCCAAAAAGCGGTAAATCTGCCCCATCCATTCGGCATCGCGCTGGGCCAGATATTCATTGACGGTAACAAGGTGCACGCCGCGCCCAGCCAAAGCGTTAAGGTAAAGCGGCAAAGTAGCCACCAGAGTTTTACCTTCACCGGTCTTCATCTCGGCAATGCGCCCTTCATGGAGACAAAGTCCGCCTATGAGCTGCACATCAAAATGGCGCATTTCCAAAACGCGGCGCCCGGCCTCGCGAGTGACGGCAAAAGCTTCAGGCAAAATAACATTAAGGGCTTTGTTTAAGATAAGAAGCTCTTTTTTGCGCTGATCTTTATCTCTAATTTCCGGCGTCACCTTCAGGCTGGGGTCACCGCCCAAGGCTTTGTAGGCGTTATCGAATTTTTCGCGCAGTTCTATGGTTTTATGTTGCAAATCCGCATCGGTAAGGGCCTTCATTTTGGGCTCAAGCTCGTTAATCTGGGCCACAATCGGGCGGTAGCGCTTAAGTTCGCGGTCGTTTTTAGTCGGTATAATTTTTCTTAGGAAATTTCCCATTAGTATTCCTTTCACCATGTCAGAAACAACAGGCGCGCTTAAACTAGTCACTTCTTAAGAAGGTTGCAAGGGGGGTTAACCATTTTGTGCGCTATTTGTACTCTTTAAATGAAAATTTCACATCTTATTCTTAGCCGATTGCCAAATCTGCGCGCTTATACTATTAGATCTTGCGGCCGGAAAACCCGGCCAGCGTACGCTCAATGTATAAGGAGTAACAACATGAGCAAATTAAATGGTCGCGCGGTAATCGCTCAAGGTGGCGGCCCCACCGCAGTTATCAACCAAAGTTTAGTCGGCGCCGTTTTAGAGGCCCGCAAATATGAATGCATCGAAAATATCTATGGCGCCTTGCACGGCGTGAGCGGCATTGTAGCCGAAGACTTTGTCGATTTAAGCCAAGCTACCACCCGCAATTTGGAAGTAGTGGCCCAGACTCCCTCTTCTGCCCTGCTCTCCACCCGCGACAAACCGGATGCCGAATATTGCCAGCGCATTTTTAAGGTGTTGCAAGCCCACAATGTGCGCTATTTCTTCTACTGCGGCGGCAATGATTCCGCCGATACCTGCCGCATTGTCAACGAAAATGCCAATGCCGCCGGTTATGAACTGCGCGTTATCCACATACCCAAAACCATCGACAACGACCTGCGCACCACCGACCACTGCCCCGGCTTTGGTTCCGCCGCCCGCTTTGTGGCAAATGCTTTTGCCGGTGCCAATTTAGACAATCGCAGCTTGCCCGGCGTCTATATCGGCGTAGTTATGGGGCGCAATGCCGGCTTTTTAACTGCCGCTTCCATTTTAGGCAAGCGCTTCTCCGACGATGGCCCGCATCTGATTTATCTGCCGGAAAAGCCCTTCTCCGAAGAGAAATTCATCGCCGATGTCGATAGAGTTTACAAAGAACACGGCCGCTGCGTCATCGCCGTTTCCGAAGGCATTGTTGATAAAGACGGCACCCCCATCATCTCCAGCCTGATGAAAAACGGCGAAACCGATGCTCACGGCAACGTACAACTCTCCGGCACCGGCGCTCTTGGCGATTGCCTCAGCACTCTCATCAAAGACAAGCTGAAAATTAAACGGGTGAGAAGCGATACTTTCGGCTATTTACAAAGAAGTTTCTTAGGCTGCGTATCTCCGGTTGATGCGCTGGAAGCCCGCGAAGTAGGCGAAAAGGCTGTGCAATTTGCCGTGTGGCAAAATGTTGATGGCAGCGTGGCAATGCGCCGCACCGGCGATTACTCGGTAGAATATTTCCTCACCGATTTAACCAACGTGGCCCGCTACACCAAGTCGATGCCCGATGAGTTTATCGATGTGGAAAATTCCACTGTCACCGATGCCTTTATCCGCTATGCCCGCCCGCTCATTGGCGAGCTGCCGGAATTCGGCCATATTTCCGCTCCGGTCGTGGCCAAAATTCTAAACAAATAATACCGGGCCCCAAGTATATGCCCGCTCGTGGTCTTAAGCTTTATCTCTTTATCCTCTTAATCATGGCGCTTAGCCTGCCGGCCGAGCTACTGGCCGCCCAGGAAGCGCCAAAAGAGGATAAAGAGAGCGCTGAGGCCACAGACGATGCCACTTATATCTCCGTTTACGATTGGTATTCCAAGCCTTTTACCCCACTCGCCGACAAACCGATGGCCTTTGATCTCAAAGGTGCCCTGGGTATAAAGGCGCGCTTTCATCATAATCTGGTGCCGGGGCTCCCGGAGGGAGTAAACAAAAATGCCTCCGATTATCTTGGCTTTTTGCGCCTCATGCCCTCATTCCACATGGCCGGCCCTTTTGTTATAAAAAGCCGCTTTGATATTATCGGCACCATTAGTTACGGCGCCAGACCTAACGACCACACTTTAGGTTGGTATAATCACGATAATTCAAAAATTTTAGTGCAAAGCCTTTGGATGGAGCTCGGCATTTTTCAGCAAAGAGCCGTCATTTCCATAGGGCGCATTCCCCGCCATTTGGGGCTCGGAATTTGGCAAAATAGCGGTTCAGGCCCCGAAGCCAGCCACGGCGCCGGTTTGGATCAAATTCAGCTAATCTTTAAACTGGGCTCTATTTTGCTCATACCGAGCCTCGATTTTATCTCCAGCGGACCGGAGCGCCGCTACTTTGCCAGCCGCCCTATTGATGCCGACAATCTCGATGATGCCATCGGTATCAACTTTCTCATCGCCATCCTCGACAGCCATGAAGATTTGGCCGAATTATTACAACGCGGCGCCTCTATATGGAATTTTTCTCTGGATGTCTTTTACCGCCAGCAGGCGCGTCTTTGGCATATTGCCGCCACTGGCGATGAAGAATTATCCCGCACCGATGGCCGCATGGTGGGCAGCGATTTTTGGCTGAGTTTCTACAGGCGCTTTTTTCGCCTGGAATTTGAAGGCTTGTTTTATTGGCACCGCTTTAAAACTCTGGAGCGCCAGGAGGTCACCGGCGTTCCCTTTGGCTTGGCCATGGAAATAGCCTGGTGGCCGGAAAAAGCACGCCGCCATTTGGGCCTTTCATTTAAGAGCGGTATAGCCAGCGGCGATCGCACCATGGGCTTTGCCAAGAGCGATAATTATCTCTCCCAAATGACAAGCGATAAACGCATAGATAGTTTTGTCTTTCATCCCGATTACCATATTGATGAAATTCTCTTTAAGCGCGTCATTGGCTCAGTTAGCGGGGCCTTTTATTTAAGGCCGCAGATTTCCTGGCTCTTTCCCAAAAATCTTTTGGCAGAATTGGCTTTTATCTATAGCGGAGCCATCTATAAAGAATCCGCTCCAGGCGGCGCTTCGCCTCTGGGTGCCGAATTCAACCTGCGCCTCTCCTGGCACAGCCGCGGAATGCAAGGCATAAGCGGCCTGGCCGAGCATGAGCTTCTGCGGCACCGCGAGCGAGCCGCAAAACGCCTAAAAGCCAGCAAAAACTCTCTTTGGGGCGGGCTCGAAATTTCTTTAATTTATGCTGCCTTAGTGCCGCTTTCCGGCCTCGAAGGTTATTTAGATGGCAGCGCTCACCTTTTGGAAATGCGCTTTTTAATGGCTTTTTAAAAAATATTGGGAAGCGCCTTATTTTCCGGCTACTTTCATAGTCTTAAAGCGCAACGATGGGCACTTAATAGATGAGCATTTAAAGGGGTCATTACCCACTTCTTCCAAATCCAGGAGCATTTGCCCCAAATTACAAGCCAGATTCATATTGGCAATGGGCTGTACCAGGCGGCCATTCTCATACAAAAAGCCGGTAATACCTTTAGAAAAGTCACCGGTGAGCGGATTAGAATTACCGCCGTTAAAATCGGTGATATAAATGGCTTTTTCGGCTTTTTCGGCCATCTCTTTGCCGGAGCGGCTGCCCAGGTCAAAGATCCAGTTGGTGGGGCTACCTGTTGTGGGTTCACAGCCCATTTTATTGGCCCAGTAAGTATTAAAATAGTAATTTTTCAAAACTCCCTTTTCAATAACCGGCATGGGGCGATTTATCATGCCCTCCGCATCAAAAGGCTCGGAACCGGTACCCCGCTTGATAAAGGGGTCATCGCGGATAGTCAAAAAGTCCGGAGCAATTTTTTTCCCGATTTTATCCTGCAAAAAGCTCAATTTGCGATAAATCTGGCCCCCGGCTAAAGGCCGCATAAGCATTTCGGACAAAAGCATGTGAGTATCACGGGCGTCCACAATAATGGGATAATCGCCGGTGGCAATGGGCGCTGCCCCCACCATATCGAGCCCTCTTTGCGCCGCCGAGGCCCCAAGTTCGGTAAAATCGCGGATATCACTAAAGTGGGTCACAAAGTCATAATCAGCCCCCAGCTGTTTTTTACCGTTTTTGTCTTTAATATTTACCTTGGCTATCACCATCGCCACCGTATTTTCTTTAAAGCCGCAAAAGCCTTTGCTGTTAACGAGCTCCGTAGCATAATGGCCATCTTCAAAACTGGCCTCCACGGTTATAGCCTCGGGTGCCACTTTCCGGGCCCCGGCTTCAATTTGGCGGCAAATTTCCAGCGCTGCGTTCTTTTTGGAATTAACCAGCTCCCGGTCGATGAGATCCAAATCTATATCCGGCAAGGGGGAGAGGCGGTTATCCGGCGGCAAAGTGGCCGCCGGATCGGCATCGGTAAGCACCAGCATCTCTCGAGCTTTTATCAAAAAATTCTTCAGCTTATCCGGCCTAAAATCGCGGGTGACAAACGTGCCGTTGCGCCCATCTTTAAAAAGATTTAAATCGGCCGATTTGGAATTGGTCTCCTTTAAAAATTTGATAGCCCCGTCCTGGGTCTCCATCACAAATTTGCGCCCATGTTCCAAAGAAACGGTGGCCGCATCAAAACCAACCTCTTTAATGGTTTTTAAAATAAAAGCCGCTTCGTTATGCATGCTCTCTTTTACTATAATGGCCATCACTCACCTCACGCTCTGCCGCCAACGGTTATCTTGGAAACTCTAACCGCCGGAAGGCCAAAATTAACACTTACCCGCTGGGAACCGCCGGCGCTGTGTTTGCCGCAATAACCAGATGCCGTCTCTGGCATGGCAAAATCATTGGCTACCCGATCTATTCGGCCAAGAATTTCCGGCCCGTTGCCCACCAGATTAACATCTTTAATGGGGCTGGTTAATTTGCCGTTTTCGATTAAATATCCGTAGTTTATGTAGAAAACAAAGTCACCTTGACCAATATTGGCGCTGCCGTTGGTAAAACTTATGGCATAAATGCCGCGGGCTATGCCGGCAAAGAGTTCTTCTTTGTTATGCGGGCCATTTAAAAGCAGCGTATTGGTCATCCGCGGAATAGGTTGAAAGCGGAAGGATTGCCTCTTCCCGTTGCCGGTGGGTTCAACATGGTAATGACTAGCCGAAATGCGGTCGTGCATATAGCTTTTTAAAATGCCGTTTTCCACCAAAACGGTGCGGTGGCCGGGATTGCCTTCATCATCCACACTAACCGAACCGTCGGCATGCGGTATGGTGCCGTCATCGACTATAGTACATAGTTCCGAAGCCACTTTTTGCCCCATTTTATCGGAAAAGAGCGAAACACCTTTGCGGTTAAAATCGGCCTCCAGGGCGTGGCCGATAGCCTCGTGCAAAAGGATACCGGATTCACCGGGTGCCAAAACCAGCGGCATCTCCCCAGCCGGCGGGGTAATAGCTTCCAGACATATTTCCGCCCGCCGCACCGCTTCTTTGGCCACCCGCTCCGGCGCGTCGCCGGCAAAAATTTCCTGATTGGTGCGCCCACCTAAAGAAAAGCTGTTGCGCTCCACCCGTTCACCGGAGCGCACACTCACTGTACAGCCCAAGCTAACGCGCGGGCGAGCATCGCTACATACCAGACCGTCGCTGCGCACAATGAGCACCTGGTCAAAAGTGCTTTGCATATAAGTAATAACAACTTCCACTTTGGCCGAAGCCGCCCGCGCTGCCTTGTCCACCCGGCGCAAGATGGCCATTTTATCGGCTATGGGCCATTCTGTGGGCAGGTAGGTAATAGGGAAGCGGTTTTCCACTTTAACCGGCTTTAATAGATCCGGCCCATTTACCGCCGACCCATGGGCAATAAGGGCCGCCGTTTTGGCCGTATTCAAGAGCGCTTCCAAAGTGAGCTCTTCGGTATAGGCATAACCCACCTGGTCACCCACCACCACGCGCACTCCGGCTCCCATATCGGTGGTGGCCCAGGCATCGTTGACGATACCCTCTTCCAAACTGAGCCCATCACTGGCCCGGTTCTGAAAATATATCTCCGCAAAATCGCCGCCCCGTTTTAAGGCTTCCTGCAACACTTTTTGGCAATCTTCGGCACTCACCCCAAATAGCGGGCCATATTCCCAGCTCCCGGGGGCCGGCGCTGGCCCAGCGGCCACTTTGGGCGCTTTACCGCAGCCTGGCAACACCGCCGACATACAGAGCAGCGACCCAGCCGCCGCCGCGCCTTTCAAAAAATCCCTTCGCGTCATATCATACATGATAAACTCCATGAATTATTATAGGATTTTATCTATCACCCTATTTTTTCGATAATACTGCCCTCGCCCAGGCTTGTCAATAGCGCGGCGGCTATTTCGCCCACCTTCCTGGCAAAACCCGGCAAAATGAGCTCCGGCGCCAATTCGGCCAGCGGCACCATCACAAAGGGGCGGCCGCTCATGCGCGGATGTGGCAAAGTGAGGCTCTTACTATTTATAATAATAGTATCAGTTACGAGCAAATCGAGATCAATAGTGCGCGGGCCGTTAAGCTCATGCTTTTGGGGCCGCCCCAGCGCAATTTCTATTTGCTGCATCTCTGTCAAAAGAGCCCGCGGGCTGTTAGTATGCTTTATTTCTATCACCGCGTTATAAAACGGCGGCTGCGCCACCCCGCCCCAGGGCAGAGAGCGGTATAAAGCCGACTTAGCCACTATTTCGTGGCCGAGAGCTTCCAACATCGCGGCGGCCTCTTTAAAAGTATTTGGCACATCGTCGATATTGCCGCCCAAAGCTATATAACTAATATGATTATTATTTTTATAGACAGGCGCCATTTTTGCAATCACCTGGACACTTTTCCTCAAAATTAAAGAAATAATAAGCTCCGTCCATGGCTTTTCGGCACTCTATTCCGTAGATAAATTTAAATTTATTATCACCGCTGCCACCGGTAGAACATTCGCTATAACCGGCTTCAGTATCATCAGGTGTACAGGGGCTCACACAATCTGAATAACCTTTATTAAGCTGGCGGCAGAGAGGCATTCCCATGCCTTCTTCGCCTTTACCGCACTCAATAGATACCCAATCGTTCGTTTCTGTCGAGCAGTAATAGAGCGTATTTTGTGCACAAAGGTCATCACTGGTTTGATAATCGCAAGTGCCGCTGGGGAGGCTATCAACATCACAAATACCATTTTTGCAAAAGTTCTTACACTCGGTGGTCTCATGAAAATAGTGATATTTATTGTCATTGCCAAGACGGCATACATAATTATCAAGCGCCTTGCCGGAAGCCGCGCAACCGTAGGTATCATTTTTGTTACAATCCGTCACGCACTGGGGCATAAAGTCGCCATAAAGTTTTGAGCACTCTGTGCCGCCGCCGCAGGTATGCCTCGTAACCACCGCCCCTTCACAGGTATAATAGGAATTACCATAACAATCGGGCACAAATTCGCCTGGCTTGCAAGAGGCGCCTTCTTTGGGAGGCGGCGATTTCAAACACTTGCCATCCCGGCAACCATACTCACAGGGGTTATCGGTAAAAGAAAATTCATAATAGCTGTCAGAGCCTTGCACTTTCATGCAAAAATGGGTGGATATATATTTGCCTTCGCAGGTATGATATTCTTCAAATTCGTTGTAATCACAAGGCATTACACAATCAACAAAGTTATCTTCAAGGAGTTTTTGGCAAGTGAGCCCGCTAGCTAATTTATTGCAATCACGAACAGTTAAAAGCCCCTTGGCGCCACAAAAATGGGCTACATTATCTTCATCACAATATTCTTGATACGTAGAATCACAGGGCTCGGTAAGCACCACATCAACGCCGTTATAAGGCTCATCATCATCATCGCTTTCCTGATCATCGGTTATGGTATCAGGCGGGGATTTATCACTCTGCCCATCCGCCGGTGCCACATGAAGCGGCCCCGTTTTATCGGTCTTAGGCTTAACATCATTTTTACAAGCTAAAACCAGGAAAGGAAGAGACAGGGAGAGAAGAAAAAGCTCTTTTGATTGGCGCATCGCAGTTCCTCCGGCACAAAACAGCCGTTAATCATATAACAGTAAAAGCCAGTGCAAAACAATGGTACAAATTTATGATGGCCGCTTTTGTTAAGCTGTGCTAGTATGCGCCCGTTTCGTTGGGAAACCAAGGAGGAACTATGTCTAAAAATATAAAAAAACCGCGATTCGCCTTAATGCCATGGCTGGCCGGGCAGGTTACCAGCCGCGGTCCGGCGCTCTGCATAATAGCAGCTTTTATACTCATCACCCTCATGTGCGCTTACCAAATGCGCCTTTTAAAAGATGAAAACGATATTCTGGCCTTTTTACCGGAAGGCAACCCGGAGGTAGATCTTTTTTACAATATTAACAACGAGTTTGGCGGCCTTGATATGGCCCTCGTGGGCATTGAGTCTCCGGATATTTTCACGCCCGACTTTTTGCGCCGCCTCGATAAAACCTCAAAAGAACTGCGCGAGATTATCGGCCTCAATTCGGTAATGAGCCTCAGTAACGTCATCGACTACGAAGCCGACGAAGAACAAGGCGGCGTCACCATGGGCCCGCTTTTGAGCTCCATCCCCACTTCTCAGGAAGAGGCCTTGGCTTTTAAAGAAAAAGCTTTAAGCCGCGACCATTTAATCGGCAATCTGGTTTCCGAAGACGGCAACGCCATCGTCATTTACTGCTACCTGGCCTATAAGAGCGACCCTAATATTATCTCAGCCAAAATAAAGGATATTGTTAATAAAAACTTTCCGAACGAAGCCAAATACTGGGGCGGTCAACCCTTTATTTCTTCTTATGTTTACCAGGTTACGCAAAACGATTTGCACAATCTAATTCCCTGGGCACTTTTAGCCATTGTCGCCATTTTGATTATCTCTTTCCGCGATGCTTTCGGTTCACTATTGGTTCTGGGCACCACCGGCATGGGCGTCATCATCACCTTTGGCCTCATGGCCACTTTTAACGCTCCTTACAATATTGTCATCAGCGCCATGCCCATCGTCCTCTTTGCCATCGGCAGCGCCTACAGCACTCACTTTATTTCGCGCTATTATAATTATGTTACCAAAATGGATAAAGATGCGGCCATTATTAAAGCCATGAAGACTGTCGGCCCCATCGTTATTGCTTCCGGCCTCACCACCATGGTGGGCCTCGGCAGCTTTATTTTTATGGATATCACCCCTTTAAGGAGCTTTGGTATTTACACCGCCCTGGGCATTTTTGCCAGCCTGGTGCTCTCGGTTACTTTTGTGCCGGCTGTGCTGCATTTGGGCAACTTCCGCCGCCACACCTCGAGCGATTCGCCTTTACAGCGCAAGCTCATGGTGGAACTTTGCGTCTTTGCCCGCCGCTTTAGAAAGCCGCTCATCGCCACTATGGCCGTAGTTACGGCTGTGGGCATTTTCTTTGCCGCCAAAGTGGATGTAAGTGCCGACCAAAGTTCATTTTTTGCCAAAGGCAGTTTGCCGGATTTAGCCGATGAGTTCATGCAAAAGAACTTTGGCGGCGCCGGCTTTGTTCAGCTGCTTGTTAATGGCCCCATGGATGACCCGACAGTTATCCGCGAGATGCGCGCTCTTGGCGACAAAGTAATGGAAATTCCCGATGTTACCTCAGCTGTTTACATTGGTTCCGTGCTCTCGCAATCCAATGACGCCATGTCGGGCTATAGCCGCGTGCCCGATAATCCGGCCCAGGCCAAATTGCTCTATGCCTTCTTCCAGGGCGACCCGACAGTCGGCCAGATGATCAACAGCAAACACACCCGGGCCCTCATGCAAATAAGAGTGCAGTCTCTTAATTCCGAGCGCCAAAACGAAGTTTTAAAAGAGATAGAAAAGCTGACAGCTGGCATGAATGGCCAATATGCCGTCTATAAAAACGACACCGAGCGCAGCAAAAGCTATCTCTATGATATGACAGCAAAACACATAGCTGCCTTATCTCGTGAATATGGTGCTACCGCCAAACCTCTGGCCGATATTCGCGCTTCCATAGCCGCACCTTTTGCCCTGCCCACCGAAAAAGTGGTAGAGCGCCTGGCCGACTTTATGACTTCCGCCGAATGTGCTGTGCCGCTAGAAACCAGTGGCGAAGTAAATAATAAGAGCGTCGCCGCCGTCATCGGCACCCTCGGCGACACTTACACTCCGGAAGCTCTGGAAGCCAAAGTAAAAGAGGCTCTCGGCGAAGAGCGCTTTGCCGAAATGGGCGAAGATCTTTATCTTTCTATCGAAACACCCCTGGCCGAATACTGGCGCCTCGCCAAGGCCGAAGTAGTTACCGAGCGCCTTTTAAACGACAAAGTAATCGTCCTCGCCGCTAGTGCCAAAGGCCAGCGCCTGCCCAAGCAGCTCACCATGACAGCCATGGATTTAACCACCGAAAGCGTGCTCATGCCCTACCATGAGGGCGATAACGTGGCCGCCGGCAGCCTCATTAATCTGGATGCCAGCGTCAGCGGTTTGCCGGTGATGTATCGCGGTCTCTCGCGCTCTGTAGCCGCCAATCAAGTAAAGAGTCTGGTTTTTGCCCTTTCCGGCGTCTTTTTGATTTTAACCATTATTTTCGGCTCTTTTACCAGTGGCCTTTTAGCCACCTTCCCCACTCTGCTCACTTTGCTCTTCGTCTATGGAGCTATGGGCTTTTTGAATATCCGTTTGGATATCGGCACCTCCATGCTGGCCAGTATTATTCTCGGTATGGGCGTTGATTATGCTGTACACCTAACAGCCGCCTGGTATGCGCCGGAAAAAGAGCCGATTATCAAGTGCGCCGCCAATGCCGCCGACCAAGCCGGCCCCTCTATTTGGACTAATGCCATTATGATCTTTTGCGGTTTCTTTGTGCTCACTCTTGGCCAGGCAGTACCGCTTAAAAACGTTGGCGGACTGACGGCGGCAGCCATGCTGGTGGCCGCCCTGGTTACTTTCTTTGTTATCCCGATGCTTTCGCGGCGTCATGTCTATTATGAAGCCTCACACAGCGAGGATGAAGCTCTGCCCTCCGAGGCCGTAAATAACGTACTTTCAAAACTTGTGGAAAACCAAGCACATACGAGGTGAAAAATGAAAATGCAAAACTTAATCCGTTCCCTACTCTGCTCTTCTCTGATGTTAACCGCTACCGTGCCGGCCCTGGCTGACGAACGTGGGGACAAAGCCCTGCAAGAACTCGACAAATCAATGACCGCCGCGCCAAAGCAGTATTTTATCTTTGATCTAATCACCAAAGATCCCGGCAAGGAGCCCAAAAAATTCACTTACAAAGTTTATCTAAAAGGCAGCGACAGCCGGCGCATCGAGTTTTTGGAGCCCGGCGATCAAAGAGGCTTTAAAGTGCTCTTGACCGGCGACCTCATGTACACTTATTTGCCCGCTTTTAACAAAGTGCGCCGCGTGGCCGGCCACGTGCGCGACCAGGGCTTCATGGGCACTGCCTACAGCTACGATGAGATTTCTATCGTTGTTTATTCCCCGGTTTTTGAGGGCAAATTCATCTCCGAAACCGATAAAACCATCACCGTCGAAGCAACCCGCCGCCCCGGCAAAGAAGGCGCATTCCGCTTTCCTAAATTGGTGTTTGTCTTAGATAAAACTCACCACCAACCGCTGGAGATTGCCTACTACAATGAGCAGGGCGAAAAAGTAAAAACCGAAACCCGCTCGCAGTATGAATGCAAAGGCGCTTTTTGTAACCCAAAATTAATGAAAATGGTTGACCACGGGCGCAACAATGTGGAAAGCTTAATGATCCGTAAAGAGTGGATTCCCAACCCTCAAATTGACGAAGACCTCTTTACAGTGCGCAGCTTACAAAAGCGCTAATTTATATACTATAAGCATTAGCTGATTTTATTGAGGTTAAACATGAAACGTTCTCTATTTATTCTCTCTCTTATATTGGTTATCGGCTCCGTTACTGCCTGCCGCGACGATAAGAAGCCTACCGAGGAGCCAAAACCAGGCACCAAAGATACCTCTACCGATGCCACTGCCGAGTGGCGCGAAGCTTGTGCTAAAACCAGCGGTCACTATTTTGACTGCGCCACGGCTAAAAGCGGTGAATCGGTTATTTTAACCTGCGATAACAGCAAATTTGTCCAAGCGGCTTACTGTTATGAAAACAGCACTTGCTCTATGGACAAAGAGAAAAACGAAGCTGTCTGCGGTTGCAACACCGGCTATGATTTAACAGCCAATAATGGCGGTTATTATTGCAAACAGCGCGATGATTATCCGCAAGAAGTTTTTAAAAACTGCGCCGATAGTGCCAGCGACCACTCCGCTTGTGTAACCAGCGGCTCCGATGTCTGGGCTGTGGATTGCTTTGATGGCAAGCCTTACGCCAATGATGGTACCGGTAACTGCACAAAATTAAACAAAAAATGCAGTGAAGTTATTTACCAAAACGGCATTTTCCACGAATGTGTCGATTGTCTTAATGATAACGATTGTACCGTGCCCAGCGACCTTGATTACGAGCATGCCGGCGCCGTCTGCAACAACGGCACCTGCCTCATAGGCTGCGAATTCGGCTGGAAATACAGCTTTGATGAAGATCTGGAAGAGGCTTCATGCGAAAAGATTAAAGATCCATGCCATAAATCGAGCGACTGCACCAACACTATTCCCCATTCTGTAGGTATTTGTAATAATTTTGCCTGCGAATATGCCTGTGTAGAGGGCTGGAAAAATGTTTGGAACGAAGGCGTTTGGTCCTGCGAGGAAGAAATTAAAGAGTAAGCGGCAAAATCTATTGCCAATCACTAAAAAATGTGATTTTTAGCCATTTTAGCCATTCTTGCGATGGAGTCAGTTGTTATGGCAGCCGAAGCATCTACCGACAATCAGTTATTTCATATTGATGAAAGTGCGCCTTGGCTAAAAGAATCAAGCGGCTGGCCGGTGCAAGTGCCGAAAAATTTTGATTTTCCCAAAATTTCGCTTTATGAGATGCTGGCAAAAACAGCTAAAGAGCATAGCAAGCGGCCGGCGATGTGGTTTTTAGACCGCTTCATGAATTATAAAGAGTTCATAAGCCGCGTCGATGCCCTCTCCAGTGCTTTTGTAAAGCTGGGCCTCAAAAAAGGTGATGTCATTGCCCTGCTATTGCCCAATAGCTTTCAGTATGTCATCTCTTATTACGCCATTGCCCGGCTTGGCGGCATAATCACCGCTTGCAATCCCACTTATAAGCCGCTGGAGCTCCTTTATCAGCTTAGGGTAACGGGAGCCAAAGCCCTTATTTGCCTCGATGCTCTCTATGAAGGCACTGTTAAGCCGATTGCCGCCGAAGCCCATCTAGAGCATATTATCGCCACCAATATTGCCGATTTTATGTGCCCCATAAAGCGCTTTTTCGGCCGCCTTTTCGGCAAAATTCCCCATGCCAAAATGCCGCCGGAGGTGCTCTCATACAAAAAGCTTTTGGCCACCGCCGAAATAGCGCCGCCAACAGCCATTAATCCAATGGAAGATGTAGCGGCTTATCTTATGACGGGCGGGAGCACCGGCGTACCCAAAGCAGCCCAGCTCACCCACTTTAACTTGGTAAGCAATGCCTTCCAGGCTAGGCTCTGGCTTTGGAAATCTGGCACCGGCTTTGGCGATATCGGCGTTTTACCCCTCTTCCATGCTTTTGCCATGAGCACGGTGATGAATACCCCCATCACCTGCGGCGGCTGGATTCTGCTCTTTCCCAAACCGCCTAAAATGGATGTGCTATGCAAAACCATTTGCCGCTTGGCTCCCCATGCCCTCGGCGATTTTGTCTTTTGCGGTGTGGAAGTGCTCTTTAAAAGGCTCATTGATTTCAAAGAGCTGGATCACTACCCAATCTATGGCAAACTTAGCCTCTGTGTGAGTGGTGCCGGCCCCTTGAATCCGGCTATCCAGGCCACTTTTGAGCAAAAACTGGGCAGCCGCTTGGTAGTCGGCTACGGCCTCACCGAAGCCAGCCCGGTAGTAAGCTGCGGCCCATTCTATGGCGAGCGGCGCCCGGAAAGCATCGGCCTCCCCTTTATTGGCACCAAGTGGAAAATTGTCGATATGGAAAACGGCGAAGAGGAATTGCCACCGGGGCCGGAAAATATCGGTGAGCTCATTGTCGCCGGCCCACAAGTAATGAAGGGCTACTTAAAAGCAAGCGAATTAGATAACGATATCCGCGAGATAAACGGCGAGCGCTGGCTCTTTACCGGTGATTTGGGTTATATGGATGAAGCCGGCCGCGTCTATATCCGCGACCGCAAAAAGCAGCTCATCAAATACAAAGGCTATAGTGTCTTTCCCCAGGAAATCGAGTCGCTTTTAGCCAAACATCCGGCTATAGACGAAGTGGCCGTTGCCGGCCTGCCCGACAGAGTTTCCAACGAAGTAATAAAAGCCTGGGTGGTTTTAAAGCCTGATTACAAAGGCCAGGTTACCGAAGACGATATCATAAGCTGGGCCAAAGAAAACATGGCTCATCATAAAATCCCGCGCCTCGTGGAATTTCGCGATGAACTGCCCAAAAGCATTGTGGGCAAAGTCATGCGCCGCGAGCTTCGGGAAAACGACCCTCTCTTCATTCACGCTAGCCAAGCCGACAATTAAAAATTGCCTTTCCACACCTTGATAAAAGATTAAGTGTGCACTAAATATTTGAGCGGATACCTTTTTGGCTATCACTTTAGGCGGAGGAAAACATGACTACAGCCGATCGCGATGTAAAATACCCTATAGAGCCCTCTTTTAAAGCATCTTTACTCATAACCGCCATGGTGGCACTGGCCCCCATGATGGCCGCTTTTTTTTGGGCCGGCGGGCAAAAGGATTTATCGCGATTTTCTACTATTATTTTCGGCAATTGGATTTCTCCTTTTATCTTTTGGCTTTTTGCCGCCACCATCTTTTACCTATGGCGCAAAAAACGCCTTTTCATTGTAGAAAAAAGAGCTACAGGAACTCTTATAGATATCTATAGAGAAATAACCAATAATCAAAGCGGTGAAGCGGAGCCGCAACCAAGTGCGAACGATCTATCCTCTGCCCTCCTGGCTAAGGAGCCCGATGCCAGCCCCGATAACCTTTTAATAAGCCGCTTAAAATTTCGGGAACAATCAGGATTAACAGGCTCAACGCTGACGGATCTTCTGGCTGAAAGCGAAGCTAGCGCCATGGAGGGCTCTTATGCTATGGCCCATTTTTCTGTCTGGGCTATTCCCATTTTAGGCTTTATCGGCACTGTCTGGGGCATCAGCGGCGCCGTCTCCGGTTTTTCTCAGGCTATGTCCGGCCAAAGCAGCGCAGCCGGTATTTCCGAAGCTTTAAAAGAGACTCTGCCACTTGTTACAGCCAACCTGGCTACAGCTTTTGACACCACCTTTTTGGCCCTCATTTTGAGTTTGCCGCTTATGTATATGATAACCACCCTGGAAAAAGCGGAAAACAGCTATTTAAAGCAGCTCGCTGAATGGTCGGCACAAACGTTTTCCGGCCATTCAACTGCTAAAAGTGCAGATTTTATTCAAAATTCTCCGGTACAAAGCGCTCCCACTCAGGCAGCACCTATGGCGCAGTCTCCCCAAGCTCCGGTAAACCAGGAATTAAGCGCTTTAACCATGCAAATAGATGCCCTAAGGCGCACCATGCAGGATTTAAGCCAATTATTATTTGCACTTAAAGAACAGGAAATTGGGAGCCCCAAATTATGAAACGCCGCCGGCGCTTAAAAGTTCCTGCCCTGGATCTCTTCCCTTTTTTAAGCATTTTTTTGTGCATTATGGGCATATTAGCCTTTTTGGAAACACTGATGGCTACTGCTTCCGGCAAAGCCTCAAAAATAGAAATTAAGCCGGGAAAGTTTTTGCAGCAGGCTACGCCGTACCAAATATTCTGCCTGCCTGACGGCCTGGTAATTCTGCCGCCGGTGAGCGAAATAAAAGCCCTGGCCGCTACTTTGAAAAGCCCCAAAGATCGCCAGAGAGTTACAGCCATTGCCGAGAAGCGCGATAAAGTTTTGGCGGGATATAATCCGCATGAGCGCCATAAGGGCCGCCTTTTAAGCGATGAAGAAATATCTGCTCTCTTGGAAGAGATGGTGGAAATAAACAATATCGCCAAAAATAATGACAGCTTATATGAAGAAACTCTGCTTTTTGGCATTTACCCGGCAGGCAGTGCGCATTTTCACAATTTTCGCCGCGTAATGTATGATACTCGCTTTGAAGGGCTAAAAAAAGGTTATGAAATACTCGATAGCGACTGGCAATTTGTCATTCCTAGTGCCGCAGGCCAAACAGCGGAGGGTGCGCTATGAAAATCCGCATGAATTTGGATTCATTAACCGATTTAGTCTCCAATTCCATCGGCATGCTCATTCTCTTTTCCCTCATTACTCTGACACAAAACGAGCAGCAAGTTTATAAAATAGAAGTTCCGGTGGAGCACATGACCAAACTGGCGCCAAAATTTTTCATCTGCCGGCACAATAAGATTATCCCCCTGGAACTTGGCTGGCTTTTCCAGCGCAGCATGGCCCACATCGCCCAGATTCAGGACGAAAACTGGTTTGACCTCGGAATCGGTAATTTAAAGGGGCGTATTCCTCTGCGGAAAGGTCTGGTCATCGATTCACCTGATACCTCCTCATGGGAAGATGGGGAGCTGATTGAGCATCCCCGCAGTCAAATTCATAAAGCACTCTCAGAAATTGACCCCAATATTAATTTTGCCTTTTTTTTCGTCTATGACGATCCGCAAAACGATAAATATGCCGGTAGCGGTTTTGAGGCTTACCGTAAAGCGCGCGCTTTTTTACAGGAGCACGGCGTAAAATCCGGTTGGGTACCGGTTTCCAAAAACAATCCGCCACATATTTGTTTCTGGAGTGATGTTTTGGAGTGTCGCTTCCGTCCATCGCATCTGTGAGGCCCAAATGGAGCAAAATTTTACTTATTTAAAAAGCATTTTTAATCTCCCGGCCGATGCTCCGCTGGAAGATATTTTGGCCAAACTGAATGAAGTGCAAAAGGAGAATAAAGAACCGTGGTTCACTCTGCTGCGCGGCGAGGTTTTAGAAGAATTAAAAGAGCAAAGCGCAGCTAAAAATGCCTATAAAGAAACTAATAACCTGGTTAGCCAAAGAATAATTACCCGCCTTAAAGCAGTAAGTCAGGCTTTAAAAGAATTAAGTACTTCATTAAGGCGGCAGCTCATTTTTGCTTCAATCGCCACAGCTCTGGCCATTGCCATGCCGCTTATTTTGCTGTCGGCCAATAAAGTGATGGAATCGGGATTATCCATAAAAGATAACCACTACACTCTGACAAGCACCAGCGCGGCAGATGAGCTTGATGGGCTCAATTTTGCCCGCTGGTTCTATGAACTTACGATCGCGGAAAATGGCCCGCAAAATGATAACGCTAAAGCCGGACACCTCTCTTTTGAGCTGGGCGGCGGTTCTCAAGGCGGCGGTTCTCAGGGCGGCGGTTCTCAAGGTAACACTACTCAAGGTCCAGCCGGAGGCAGCAATCAGGGCAGCGCTCAAAACGGCACTTCTCCGGCTACGGCCGGAGACAGCTCAAAAGGCAGCTCTTCGGGCAACACTGCTCCGGATACGGTCGGCGGCGGCTTTAAAAGCGACAGTGCTCCTGGCAGCACTCCTCCGGCTACGGCCGGGAGTTCCGACAAAGCGGGAAAAGGTAAAACACGCGGCGATACACTGAAATTTACTGCCCGCCACACCATATCCCCTCCCTTTGTCTGCCCGGAGGTTGAACTCCTTTGCACCAAGGAAGAAGTGCCAGACTTAAATAAACCATGGCGAACACAACTCATGGATCTTTTTCACCTGGATAATATTTATTTTTCCTACAGCGAAAATTGTGCGGCCATGAGCCATAATATAGATGTTTTCACATCCGGCTATGGTTGGCACCTAGCAGAGCGCGAAGTTAAATGCGATGTCGAAGCCAGAGTTGCCAGCTGTTTTTACAAAGCTAATGAATATCAAAAAGCGGCCGAACACGCCAGAAGAGCCATCTGTTCCGGCCTAAACGAAGCCTTGGCGGCAATGAATATTTTGGCCACTATAGCCAAAAAGAATAACGATAAAGAGTTGGTAAAACGCTATATAACCTGCATGGATCGCTTTAGCACTTATTACCAAAACACTATGACGGTAAACGCTTACACCGCTTATAACCACCTGGCTGCTGGGGCTTACGCTTGGGAACTGAATAATGACCTTGTAGCCCTCGTCCGCCATACTGATTTGGCGGAGAAAATACTGCCCAAAGCGCCAAAAACTGTGTTTCTCGAAATGGTTGGCAGCATGATTAAATACCATAAAATGATGATTTCCGCCATTAAAGGTGAAAGCGACAACAAATTTTATCCCCTCATGCACAACTCTATGAATACTCCTTGGAATGACGAACGCGATCTATTGCATACACACATTTACAACTTCACCCGCCTAATGCTACGGCGCGATCATAAAGAAGCCCAAAAGAGCTTTGAACAGATACTGGCCCGCTATCGCGATATGGCCGAATACGACGAAAAAGAGCCCTTTATGGGCCTAAACAGTCTAGTAAAAAACAGCAAGTCGCTCTCCAAAGAAGAAGCGCAGCAAATGGCTGCCTTTTTCCAAATACTAGACGGCAAAAAAGATGGTAGCAAAGTGCAAAAAATGGAAAAAATAGGCCAGTTTATTAAAAGCCTTTGAGGTTTTGCAAGAGCTAAATTCCCACCTCTGAAACTTTTGGTGTTTCGGCGCTAGCAGCCCCTGATACTATTAATGGCCGCCGCCATGTCCGAAGCTTTAAAAACTGCCGTCCCGGCCACCAGCATAGTAGCGCCCGCTTCACGCACCAGAGGCGCTGTCTCCGGAGTAATGCCTCCATCCACCTCGATTTGGGTATTAAGGCCGTTTTTCTCTATATAATCCCTAAGCGAGGCAATTTTAGGCAGCATTTCTTTGATAAAAGCCTGGCCCCCAAAACCGGGATTCACGGTCATAATTAGCACATGGTGCAGCATTGGAATAATGGGCTCGATAGACTGCCAGGGAGTGTGGGGGTTAAGAGCCACGGCCGCTTTGACTCCGGCAGCTTCTATCTGCTTAATAAGACGATGTAAATGAATAACAACCTCAGCATGAACAGAAATCATATTAGCACCGGCTTTTATATATTCTTCCACCATTTGCTGCGGCTCGTTAATCATGAGATGCACATCGATGGGCACAGTGCTTACCTTTTTCATGGCCTTTAAAATTGGCGGGCCAAAGGTCAAATTGGGAGTAAAATGGCCGTCCATAACATCATAGTGCAAAATATCGGCGCCGGCGGCGATAACGGCACTTATTTCTTCCCCAAAACGCAGGGGGTCGGCCGAAAGAAGCGAGGGGGCAACTATTACTTTGCGCTGCATAATTAACCTCTTGCGCCCTAGCCGTCTAGGCCGGGCTTTAAAATTCAAAGCATTTCTTTTAATTTATACAAAAATTCCAGAGCCTTGCGCGGGCTCAAATCATCAACATCCACCTTTTTAAGGGCCTTTTCCACTGCGCTCGGCACTTCTTCGGCAAAAAATGATAACTGGCGGCTTGGCTCCTTTACAGGCTGTGGAACCGCCTCCGCTTTTCCTGCCAAATTACTAATAATTTCATGCTGTTTAGTGCTATTAACCGCTTCCAAATGGGCGAGTAGCTCATTACTGCGGGCAATAAGATCCGGCGGCAGGCCGGCTAATCTAGCCACCTGAATACCGTAAGACCTACTGGCAGCCCCGGCTTCCAGGCGGCGCAAGAAGATGATCTCATCATTCATTTCGCGCACTAATACATTAAAATTCTTGGCTTTTTTTTGCTCTTTGGTGATAGCGGTGAGCTCATGATAATGGGTGGCAAAGAGGGTTAAAGCGCCGCACCTATCCAAAAGGTATTCGGCAATGGCCCTGGCGATGGAGAGGCCGTCATAAGTGCTGGTGCCCCGCCCTATTTCGTCCAGAATAATGAGCGAGCGCGGAGTGGCTTCGCGCAAAATAGTGGCTGTTTCACACATTTCCACCATAAAGGTGGATTGCCCCTTGTGCAAAATATCGCTGGCGCCCACGCGGGTAAAGATGCGATCGCGGATGCCGATTTCCGCAGCTTCTGCGGGCACAAAAGAGCCCATGTGGGCCATGAGGGTGATAAGAGCCACCTGGCGCATAATGGTGGATTTACCGGCCATATTGGGGCCGGTGATGATGAGTAGCTGGTTATTCTCGCCGTCTAGGTGGCAATCGTTGGCAATAAAGCGCTCGCCCAGTTGGCGCGAAAGGCGCTCGATAACCGGATGGCGGCCGGCCGTGATGGAAATAGTGTTTTCCTCGGTGAGCCTCGGACGGCAATAATTCCACTCGGCCGCCACTTCGGCGAGCGAAAGATAGCCGTCGAGCTCGCCCAGCAGCGTGGCAGTGACTCTGATGCGCCCGGTGAGCGGCAAAAGCTCAGCCAAAAGATTCTGATAAAGCTCCTGCTCCAAAGCAGAAAGGCGCTCCTCAGCCGAAAGCACTTTATCTTCCAAAACTTTGAGCTCTTCGGTGATATAGCGCTCACCATTGACCGTGGTCTGGCGGCGCATATAAGATTTTGGCACCTCGGCAGCCCTGGCCCGTGGCACCTCAATATAATAGCCAAAAACTTTGTTATAGCGGATGCGCAGCGTATTTATGCCCGTTTTTTGCCGCTCTTTATCGGCCATGCCCAGGATTATCTCGCGGCCGTTTTGTTGCAGGCGGCGGCACTCATCAAGCTCTTTATTATAGCCTTCGTTAAAGATTTCGCCGCCGCCGATGAGGCCCATGGGCTCAGGCCGGATGGCCCGCCGCAATATGGCCAGAATATCCTCTAATTTATCAATGCGGCGGGCCAGGCGCTGCAATGGTGCCGGGGCGGCATCTTGGAGCAAATAATCCACCAGCGGGCCGATAACGGCCAGTGAGGCACTGAGAGCCGCCAAATCGCGCGGCGTGGCCATTTTAGCCGCCAATTTGCCGTTAAGCCGCTCCAGGTCGGCAATTTGGCTAAAAAATTCCGCCGCTTTGTGGCGCACATCGCCGTTATCAAAAAAAGCTTCCACCAAATCGGCCCGCTCATTTATGGCCGCTATGGAAGTTAAGGGATACAAAAGCCACTGCTTAATAGCCCGGCTGCCCATGGGCGTCTTGGCATGGTCAAGATGCCAAAAGAGCGAGCCGTTATGGGCATTATCGTAGCTTGTGCGTATGAGTTCCAAGTTGCGCCGGCAGGTTTCGTCTATTTGCATAAAGGCCGTAATTTCATATACTTCCGGCAACTCGATATGCATGGGCAAGCTGCCCAAAGTCTCGGCCAAATAAGCCAAAACGCCGGTAGTCACCATAGCTAGAAGCGGCTCACTCTCTTGCCAGGAAGCCAACTTTTCTTCCCAAATCTGGGGCAACTTTTCCGCCCCGCCGTAGCTATTAAAATAGCTCTCAGCGCGCACTGTAATAGCCGCATTTAAGCCATAAACTTCTTTATAATGCTCTGCCTCAGCCTTTTGGCCGCTGGGGACTATCAGCTCGCGCGGCATAACACGGCCAAGCTCGTCAAAAATGGTGGTTATAAGCGCACTTTTGGTCACTTTGAAGTGGCCGGTCAGCATATCGAGAAGCGCCAGGCCAAAGCCTTCCCCCAGAGCGGCAATAACAGCCAAATAACTCACCTCTTTGGCATTCATGCTCTGGGCATCGGTGGCCGTAGCCGGAGTAATAACCCGGGTAACCTCGCGTTTTACAATGCCTTTAGCAAAACGCGGGTCTTCCATTTGGTCGCACATGGCCACTTTAAAGCCGGCAGCCAAAAGGCGGCTCACATAGCTATCTATAGCATGGTGCGGCACCCCGGCCATGGGCAGGGAATCTTCCGATTTATCTCTCTCTCTGGTGGTTAAGGTTAAATCAAGTACCTTGGAAGCCACCCGGGCATCATCACCGAAAAGCTCGTAAAAATCGCCCATTCTAAAGAGCAATAATGCTTCTGGATGCTCGGCTTTAGCTTGAAAATACTGACGCATAGCCGGGGTGAGCTGCTTTTTCCCTTCCCCGGCAAGTTCGTTATCTGGTTCTGCTTGTTGCGCTTTCGACATCTTTCTGCCAACACCTCCGCCAAGAGCCTTAGCACATTTTTTGGCTTTTCGCCCTAGTTTTTCGGCGCTTTTTAAATATCCTGGCCCTGGAGCCCGCCTCAGAAGCAAAACCAAGCAAAATACTCTGCGCACTGCCCAAGATTTTAGAAAAAAATACTTTGCGCACTGCCCAAGATTTTGCTAAAAAATACTTTGCGCACTGCCTCCGGAGGGAGTTATGGAAATCGCCAGAAAAGCCTATAGTAAACTGCAAGAATGGAAAAACTCTTCACAGGGGAAAAGTGCCATCATGCTTGAAGGTGCCCGGCGCATCGGCAAATCCACTCTGGCCATGCGCTTCGGCAAAAACGAATACAAGTCACATATTCTTGTTGATTTCAACAATGTTTCCCGCCAAATCAGCGAAAATTTTGCTAATAACCTAAACAATCTTGATCTCTTTTTTCAAATTCTTTCGCTGGAATACAATACGCCTTTATATAAAAGAAATTCCCTGATTATCTTTGACGAAATTCAAAAATTTCCGCGGGCACGCGAGGCCATAAAGTACCTGGTGGCCGATGGGCGCTACGATTTTATCGAAACAGGCTCCCTGATTTCCATCAAAGAAAATGTCAGCACAATAACCATCCCTTCCGAAGAAGAAAAGCTGAAAATGTACCCATGCGACTTTGAAGAATTTGCTGGAGCACTGGGTGAGGAGCTTTTGCTGCAATACATCGCTAAATGTTTTAAGGATCGAGTTCCTTTGGAGGACCATTTTCATAAGCGGGCTTTATGGCTTTTTAAAGAATATATGTTGGTGGGCGGTATGCCGCAAAGTATAGTAGCCTACCTGGAAAACGGCCGCGATTTTGCCAAAAGCGATAAGGAAAAGCGCAAAATTTTGGACCTTTATCGCGATGACATCAAAAAGGCTTCCAAGCGCTATAGTTCCAAAGTTGCCGCTATATTCGACAACATTCCCGGCTACCTTTCCACTCATGAAAAGAAAGTGGTTTTAAAGGAGATCGATGCCTCAAAAGCTGCGAGCTTTTCCAAATACGATGAGCCGCTCTTTTGGCTTGGCGATTCCATGATTTGCAACCTCTGTTACAAGTGTAACGACCCCAATATCGGCTTTGCGCTTAATCAAAACGATGCAGCCCTTAAATGCTATATGGGCGATACCGGCCTGCTTATGAGCCTCGCCTTCAGCGAAAACGAAATCGCTTCAAATAATCTTTATAAGGCTATTATGAGCGGCAAACTCTCGCTTAATGCCGGCATGCTTTATGAAAACGCCATTGCCCAAATGCTCAGAGCCGGGGGGCGAAAATTATACTTTTATACAGAATACGACGCAGAAAAGCACCGTAATTCCATGGAAATAGATTTTTTACTCTCCAATGAAAGCCCGACAAATTTCAAAATCTACCCGGTGGAAGTAAAAGCGGCCAAAAATTACACCACCACATCGCTAGGCAAATTTAAAGCCAAGTTTAAAAAACGGGTCGGCGCGTCCATCATCATCCACCCCAAAGCCTTGCAAGTTGCCGATGATATTCTGAAAATCCCGCCTTATATGACCTGGTGCCTGTGATGGTGGCGGCGCGTTACCATACAACTGGTACTTCATATTGCGGAATCATCATATCTTTGGTAATTATAGCCAGTTTTTCTGTCAATGCCTGGCAAATAATCAAACGATCAAAAGGATCATTATGTATTTTAGGCAAGTCTTTTAGAGCGTCTAAATGCTGTGATTTTATAGGTAAAATTAAAATGTCTTTTTTAACACAAAGCTGCTCTATCTGAGTAATTGAAAAATCTATATCCAATTTTCCGATACTATGCTTAATCGCAATTTCCCAAAGTGAGGCAACACTGGTAAATATACGCTCTTCATTATTAATGATTTCGCGTGCTTTTGCGGAAAGCTCAACTGCATCACGTAAATACCACAAAAGGGCATGAGTATCTATAATATACATCACATATATTCCTTAAAGCAGTCAGGCGTCTCATCAAAATCCTCCGCCATATAAAATTTGCCAGTAAGCCCTCCCGGCTGGCGACGGTTCTTTTTTTGAGCTGTAGCCAGGGGTGCAGAAATATTCATTATATTGGCAATATAAGCCAGAAGATGTAGCTGCTCTTCAAAAGAGAACATTTTAACTTGATTTTCAACTTGCGCCATTGTTAGCATCCCTTTATCCTCCCTTTATATTTTTTACCATGCACATTGCATATTTGCCAGAGCTTTTATTCTGGCTTAGCCCCACTTGTGCTACTCACTCTCCCAGCTTTTTTAAGCTTTTAGGAGCAACATACATCATGTTCAGTTCAGTTTAGTCGTGATAATTAATTATAACATATACTCCAAATTTATTCAATCCACAAATTGTGATTTTTGCAATAATTTTGCACCAATAGCGGTGTATTACCTGTTATGCTAATACCGATCCCAAAATGGCGATACTGATTTTGTTGAAAAATATGGCTGCATTATACTTGGGAAGATGCCATGAAAGTGTGCCCGGCCGGGTGGCATTTACCATCCCAAAAAGGACTAAATAGCTTGGCAAATTTGGGTGCCAAAGCTCTCTGGGATTCCAGCTTTGCCGGTGGCGATGATCCTTATGGCTTCGCGGCCTTGCCCGTCGGCGCCTACTACATCTACACCAAAAGCTACTACCATTTCGGGAAGAGCGCCTACTTCTGGTCGAAAACGAGCGCCGATGATTACAACGCATACTACATGAACATTAGCACCAATGTGCTCATATCCAGCTCAGGTACGACGTACTACACCTACTCGGTTCGCTGCGTCAAGAACTAGAACTGAGTAGCCGCCTTTGGGAAAAACCTCCGCTAGCGGTGTGGCCTTTCTTTTCTTAACTGCAATGCCCGTTTTTATGATTCTTTTCCTTGATTTTATTCTTTTTTTCTTTGTAGGGAAGAGAACCGCCGCTCACGGCTTCGCCTGGCGCTCTGTTTCTCTTCCACACTCCCCTTCTTTCCTCCAGCCGCAGACTTAAGGGAATGCGTTCCCTTAAGAATCCTCGCAAGGTGCCAGTTTTCCATGTTTTTGGTAAAATACCTGTTTGCCTTTAAACGGAGCCCCTCGCCGCCTGGGAGAGGGGCGATTTTCAATGATTTTCACTACTTGAGGAGGTGAGGTCCGCTTAGCCGGGGCTGCCGGCGGAGAGGTCTGAAAAGTGCTCCCGTCCCAGCATTTTAAGCACTTCTCTTGTATATTGCCCGGGCTTTTCAAAAATCAAGAGCGGCGGCTCAACAGTTAGCGTATCGCGGCCATCGCCGCGCAAAAGTTGCAAAATAACCCTGCCGGCTTCCTCATGGGCAAAAGAGTGCACAAAACGCATTTTGCGCACCTTTAAGCCGGCTTCCCTGGCTGCTTTACACAATTTAATGAGCGCCTCGGCGGGAAATATCATATAAGCCCGCCCTCTGGTGGCAAGCATCCGGGAGATAGCTTTAAACCAGTCAGCCGGTGTCTCCCCAGCTCCGTGGCGGGCCAGGCGCCGCTGCTCATTGGGGGAAGTTGGCCCTTTTTGAAAAAAAAAGGGCGGATTGGAGACAATAAGATCAAAAGAGCGCTCTTTTAACGGCAGGGAGCGCACATCGGCGGTGAGCACATTATATTTTTCCGGGCCAAAGTGGTTCAGTTCAGCCGATTTTTGGCAGCACTCCACCATCTCCGGCAAAATATCAATAGCTGTCACCTTTTGGGCTTTTTCAAAAAGGAGCAGCATCTGGCCGACAATGCCGCAGCCGGCTCCCAAATCGAGAGCATTAGCGCTGCCTTCGGTTACTGAGCGGGCCAAAATCACCGAATCGAGATTAAAGCGGTAGCCCTTTTCGGGCTGCATAAATAAAAGACGGCCCTCAATCATCGCATCAGTGGTGAATGAGGGCCGCTTAGTATCCAGAGCTTGTGTCAATGGTAGAACTTACGCTAATTTGCTCTTAGCCATGCTAACGATGGAAGCAAATCCGTTCGGATCGTTCAGAGCGATGTTAGCCAAAACACGACGATCAATAGTAATATTGGCTTTCTTAAGACCGCCGATAAAGCGGCTGTAAGAAATCTCGTTGGCTTTGGCTGCAGCGTTAATTCTGGCAATCCAGAGAGCGCGATAATTCCGTTTCTTCAGTTTGCGTCCGGCGAAACCATAGGCCAATGCATGGCGGAGGTTATCGCGAGCAACTGAATAGATATGATTGCGAGCACCGCGGAAACCGCGGGCCTTATCCAGCAATTTTTTGTGACGACGATGGGTGGCAATACCACCTGTTGTCCTTGGCATAACTTGTACTCCTTATCAACCTATCAGTTGTTAGTGCCCTTAATTAGGCATATGGTAACAATTTACGAGCGTTGGCGCTGTCGGTAGCATTTAAGATCAACGCGGACCGTTTGTGCCTTTTGAGCTTGCGGTTTTTGGTGGTCAAAATGTGACGGCGACCAGCATGAGATACTTTTACTTTACCACTTCTGGTTACATGGTAGCGCTTAGCAGCAGCGCGTTTTGTTTTGAGCTTTGGCATAGAAGCCCTCCTTCTTAATATGCTCTAGATATCTTTATCTTTGGGTGCCGTTTGTTTGGCACTTACTTCCTTCTTGGTAGCCGCACTCTTGGAAAGCGGGCCCAAAACCATAGTCATATTACGACCTTCCAGTTTAGGTGCCTGTTCCACGGTAGCGGCGTCTTTTAAAGCGGTCATCACCTGTTCCAAAAGCTCTTTACCTATTTCGGTGTGCGAGAGCTCACGTCCGCGAAACATCATGGTGATCTTAGCTTTATTGCCATCTTCCAAAAACTTTTTAATATTGCGGACTTTCGTCTCAAAATCGTGTTCTTCGATTTTGGGACGAAACTTTATTTCTTTAACTTCTATTGAAGTTTGGTTTTTCTTGGCATCAACAGCTCTTTTTTTCTGCTGATATTTAAATTTGCCATAGTCCATAATGCGGCAAACCGGCGGATTGGCCAGTGGCGCCACTTCCACCAAATCAAGACCGGCCATAGCCGCTCTCTCTAAAGCCTCATCTATGCGCAAAACACCAAGCTGGCCGCCTTCGGCATCAACCACGCGCACCTCTCTGGCTCTAATTTGCCTATTAACTCTCTGTTTGTTTTCTTTGTCCTTTTCATCTCTTGGACTAACGGCAGCCATGAACCTCCCTTAAAATAGCTATTAAGCTCTAAATTGCCAAATAACGGCAGTGATGAGTCAGTCCTCAAACACGCGCGAACTTGTAACAGATTTTGTCATATAGGTCAAGGGTTCTCTTGCAATAATTCTGCTTTTTCTTCATCTTTTAATTCGGCAAAGGTTACTTTTCTAAGTCGCTCGGCTTCTTCATGCGCTGCGGCATTCAAATAGGTATCGATCTTTTCTTGCACTTTTCCGCTAAGCGGCAGAGTTCTTCTGGCTCCGTTATCGCGCACTGCCTGTTGCACGGTATTTAAAGTAACATTTTCCGGGCTGGCGAGGAGGAATATTTCGCTGTCCTTACCGGGATTATCACGCCCTTCGATGCGAATAAGCTTTGCCTCTTCCAAGGCATCGAGCGCCCGTTCAATAATACGCAGTGGCACTTTTAATTCAATAACCACATCCTGAATTTGATATGGTTTGCCGGCAAGCGGGCCTTGGCTACGCGCCACCAGCATAGAAAAAACACGGCAGGCAACTCGCTCCAATTCCTTCATGGCATATTGGCCGTTTTCTACTACCGGGTCGTAATTCGGCGCATATTGAATGGCATAACAAACCTTGGTACCGTAAAGCAGCAAAAGCCAGGAAACGTAAAGCCAGAGAAAGAAGAAAGGTACCACTGCCAAACTGCCGTAAATTTTAGAAGTTGTTCCCGGAAAAATTACATAGAGGACAAAAACGACATCCCAGAGGAACCAGAGGAAGCCGGTCATAAAGCCGGAAATAAGCGCCGAGGAGACATTAACCTTGGTATAGGGTATGGCCTTATATATTAAAGAAAGGGTTATACCAACCATCAAAATAAACATAAGCAGCAATAAGACATTGGCCGGAGTCATGAGCATATCTTTGGTGGTGGCAGTGAAAGTATCCCAAACTTTCAGCACATCGGCCTGAGAAGAAACGCCATTTTGCATACTTTCGGCGAGCTGGGCCAGCGAGTTCTCCAAAGCCGGCTTAAAACGCCCCCAAAGATGGCTCAAATAGCCGCCAAAAGGCAGGAGGATAAGGGGAATAAGCACCACGGGAATAACAATAAGGAGCCCCAGCCAAATAACAAAACGCTTAATCCATGGGCGCTTGCGTTTTAAACCGTAAACATCATTAATGCTGTCATCTACATTCATAAAAAGAAAAATAACCGACACAAAAAGAATGAGGATGGAAAAGATACTGATAGTGGGGAGCTGGGTATCGAGATCGCCGACAAGCTTAGTAATCTCATTTTTCAGCATAACATTAATGTTAAAAATCTGCTCTTCCTGAGCCAGGCGGGGAATCTCCAGGTTACCTGTAAATTTATGTAAAAAATTCCATATCTTACTTTGAGACAAGTAAAGTATAACCGTCACCGACGGCACCACAGCCAGAGCCGCCATATAGGTAAGTGCCTGAGCGTTTTTACTTATTTTATTAAAGCCATCGATGCTCACCACCATACGCAAAATACGCAAAAGGCGAAAAAGCCAGCGCGTACTGCGGCGGCTTAGGCTACGAATATCGGTGAGCCACAAATCATTGGTAAAAAACTTTACTAGGCGTTGATAGGCCCGCACCAATAAATCTTTAAGCTGCCCTAGCTTACCGGGCGTCTTATTTTCTAACTGCGAAGACATGATTTTACTCTGAAAAGCGCCTTTTAACTCAAGGCGCCGGGGAGCGGCTCAAACAATAGAGCCAAAATATTTTAAAATATAGTTATTGATAGCCGCGCTATCTTCTTTGCTGAGCGAAGTAAAACGCACAGCCATCCCTGGTTTGCGGCCGTTATTCTCGTTTTTCTCGCTGCGTAAAATAATAGCCGAAGTGGTTATCTTTCTATGTGTAAGCGGCAGTTCAAAAGCCAGGGAGAGCTTTTCTCCCACATCAAAGAGAATTTCCGAATATATAAAAGCGCCGCCTTCGCTGATGTCTTTAACATCAAAGGCAATATCACCCTCACTATCGATCATGGAAATTGTATTCAAAATATGTGCCCGCAAATGGCAACGCCGTTGCTTTTCCATTCATACCTCCCCCAAACAAAAGGGCCCTAAAGTGTTACCTTATTTGCAGCAAAAGGTAAAGAGTACCTTTAAAAAACTATTGCAATTAGCTCATTTGGCGGCAGGCGTATATGGAGAAATTTCCCTGAGGCGCCCGATTATTTGCGGCATAACCTCAATAACTTTATCTATCTCTTCTTCGGTAGTAAAGCGGCTTAAGCTAAAGCGAATCGAACCGTGGGCATGGGTAAAGGGCACTCCCATAGCTCTTAAAACGCTGGAAGGCTCCAAAGAACCGGAACTACAAGCCGAGCCGGAAGAAGCGCAAATGCCATATTGATTAAGCATGAGCAAAATAGCCTCGCCCTCTACATAACCAAAGCTGATATTGGTAGTGCCGGAGAGGCGGTTTTCAATATCGCCATTAACCAGAGTATTGTCGATATTATGCAAAATGCTCTGCTCCAATTTATCGCGCAAGCGCCCCACCTGGGCCTCTTCCAGAGGCAAAAACTCTTTGGCTCTTTTAGCGGCCACGCCCAGAGCTATCAAGCTGGGCACATTCTCGGTACCGGCCCGCCGTCCGCGCTCTTGATGGCCACCGGTAATAAAAGGTTTAAAACGCACGCCGCGCTTCACATAAAGAGCGCCTATTCCCTTGGGAGCATGCAGTTTGTGGCCGGAAAGGGAAAGCATAGAGATAGCGCTATCTTTTAGCGACATGGGCACTTTACCGACAGCCTGCACGGCATCGGTGTGGAACAAAACGCCGCGCTCAGCGCAAATCTTGGCCGCCTCTTCCACCGGGAAAACTGTGCCCGTTTCATTATTGGCCCACATCAAAGAGACTAAAAAAGTGTCATCTGTAAGCGCCGCTTTGAGATCATCCAAATTAAGGCGGCCCGCGCGGTCAACCGGCAGATAAGTCACTCTATAGCCGCGACTTTCCAGCACTTTGGCGGTATTGATAATGGCCGGGTGCTCCACCTGACTGGTGATAAAATGGCGGCGCTCCGGGTAAGTGCGCAAAGCCGAATAAATGGCTGTATTGTCACTCTCGCTGCCACAGCTGGTAATAATGAGCTCGCTCTCGTTTTCGGCGCCCAAAAGGTCGGCCAGATTTTGCCGCGCTTCGTGAATGGCTTTATTCAAATTATTGCCGAAATCATGCATGGAAGAGGCATTGCCATAGAGCTCGCTAAAATAGGGCATCATGGCTTTTACCGCTTCAGGGTCCACCATAGTGGTGGCGTTATTATCTAAATATATTACTTTTTTTTCGTCCATAACTGTTTTTCCTTAGGCTTAGGCCGGCACTATTTCCAAGGTTATATCTTCGCCAACAGCCTTAGAAAGGCGTTTTTCAATACCGGTACCTGTTAGGCGCACGGCCTGACATTCGGCACAAGCGCCAATAAGGCTCACCGACACTTTGGTGCCATCGATATCATTTAGAATAATATCACCGCCATCATGCACAAGCGCGGGGCGAATCTCTTCGTTTATCACCTTTTGGATGATATTCATGCGCTCCAAATTGGTGAGTTTTTTCTTTGGAGCAGCCGGTGCCGCCTGAGCAGCTTTAACTTCCGCTTTTTTCGCCGGCGCAGTCTCGGCCGGGGCTTTTCCCTGCTCTTTATCCATCTCGGCGCGCACACGCTCGATAATCTCTTCAATCTTTCCCAAACAGCTGGTGCAACCACCGCCGGCTTTGGTGTAATTGGTGACATCTTCCACTGTTTTTAGATTGTTTTCCCTAATAGCCCGCTCGATTTTTTTATCTGTTACGCTAAAGCAATAACAGACCATCGTGCCCTCTTCTTCTTCCTCTTTTTTCCAATTTTCGCCGCGATAATCAGCTATAGCGGCCTCCAGTGCCTCGCGTCCCATAACCGAGCAGTGCATTTTTTGCTGCGGCAAACCGCCAAGATAATCGGCTATTTGCTCATTGGTAATAGAAAGAGCCTCGTCAATAGTCTTGCCTTTTACCATCTCGGTGAGGGCCGAAGAAGAAGCAATGGCACTACCGCAGCCAAAGGTTTTAAACTTGGCATCCTCAATAATATCATGCTCTTTATCAACTTTTATTGTGAGCGAAAGCGCATCACCGCAAACAATAGAGCCCACTTCACCGCGGCCATCCGGGTTTTCTATCTCGCCGACATTGCGCGGGTGTAAAAAGTGATCTTTTACATCATCGGTATAATCCCAGCCCATAGTATCTATCTCCTTCAGCGGTAGAACCGCCTAATTTATTTAAACGGCCATAATTTTTATGGCCGTTATTAAAATAATCACTTTTTTATGAATTGCCAGAGGAAGTTACGATTTTTTTTGCTTTATCCGGCAAATTGTGACTTTGGCCGAGAATCTTCAAGCTATTAAGGGCATCTTCCCGCAAAATAAGCGGCAGTTCAGCATATAAATCAGCCAAAAATTCTATAGCCCGCACATCGCCCAAAACACCTAAGGTTCTAATGGCTGTATCGCGCAGCCTATGAGCGGGGTCTCTGGCAATATCACTAAGTATTTCAAATGCTTTTGGATGGTGACTCTCGCCGATAAAATGGCAGGCGGCGGCTTTTTCTCCATAGCGCAGAGCCCTAAGGCGACGCTCCAGATAAGCCGCGCCCTCGCCCTCCCCCATAGCGCAAAGAGCGGCGGCGGCTTGCATTTTCTCGGCCCAGGTGGGCAAAAATTTATATAAAATAGCCGTCAAAAGCGGCACAGCCTCTTTATCTTTTAAAATTCCCAAAGCATGGATGGCATCCAGGCGAAAACGCCGCCGCGCGGTTAATTCGCGCAAAATGGGCGCCGCCGCCATATCACCAAGAATAGCCAGAGTAATAGCCGCCTCCAGGCGCACTTTGGGCTCAATATCCCTTAATAGCTCGCGGAGCGCCGATATCGTTTCCGCCGGCAGATCCTTATGATCCATATCGCGCAGCATATCGCCGATTACACAGGCGGCATCGGCTCTAAGCCGATAATCGCTCGCTTTCAAATAGCCGGTAAGCTCCGGCAGTGGACGGCCGATTAAGTCACCTATATTTTTGGGAATATTTTCAAATTCGCTCATAGTGTTTCCTATTTTTTAAAGCCACAGGCAAAGCGGCCAAAAGCGCCGTTAAAAGCGCCGCCGCCCAAAAGGTCAAAAGAGAAATAAAGGGCAAATTAAGGCCGGTAGCCGGCCAAAAGCCTTTACCCCAAAGAGGCAAAATGAGATTGCCTATTCCGATAAGCAAGCGGGAGATGAATATCCCGATAAAGCCGCCCGCAAGACCGATAAAAAGTGCCTCGCCCAGTAATATGGCTCTAAGTTGCCGGGGCGTGGCGCCAAGCGCGGCCATTACGCCAAAAGCCTCACGCCGACTCACGGCTATATGGTTTACCGCCTCAAAAATGGCCAGCAAACTAAGCAGCAACAGGCTGGCGCCAAAAATAGTTAAAATCATTATAATTATATAAAAAAGTTCGGCTGCCCTCTGGCTATCACGGTCAAAAAAGAGGCCCATTTCTTCAACCTCTTTTTGCAAAGCGCGTTTGGAATAACCGGGAGCCAGTTTTAAATATACGCCGCTGTAAACAATTTTTTCCTGTGGGGCATAACTTTTCATCCAACCGTAAGCTACATCAAGCGGCACCGAAAATCCGAGTGTTGTTGCCAGCTTACTGGCTCCGGCAATAGTGCAACGCTCTCTGCCGACTTGGCCGCTCCCGCGCAGCATATAAGAGCGCCCTAAGGTAAGTTCAAAAGAAATGCCTTTAAGAGCGGTTATCGAAAGCGGCGGCGCGTTTAAGGCCGGGGCCACAGTCTGATTATAAAGATTAAGTAAATCCGGGGAGATAACTACCGGCACCAAACCATCTTGCGGCTTTAACTTTTCTCTTTCTTCCGCACTTTCGGCCAAGAGTTCCGGCGGCAAACCGGAGGCAAAAAGCTCAGTAGAAAGTTCTGAGCCAAATATACCGCCGCCCCCGCTCGCCATCATGGGCACTTTTATATCAAGGCGCGGGTAGGCCTTTAAAACGCCCGGCAGGGAGCTCAGCTTTTTTAGCCGCCCCTCGCTGATACCGCCGCGGCTTTTGCCCTGACTAAATACATGTAACAAAAGAGATTCATTATGTTTTGGTTCCACCAAAACCATATCTTCCGGCAGTTCGGTAAAAAGCCTGGAGCTTATCTCTCTATAGCCGGTAAAAACCACGGCTGCCACTAGTGAAAGCAGCGTAGTAGCAAGAGCCAGCGAAAATATGGCTATGGCGGTGGAAAAACGGTTAGCACGCAATTCTTTGGCAATAATGGGCAGCAGCATTTCTACTTCCGTGGCAGAGTAAACAAAACAGGGAAAAACGGTTCCAAGCGGCGGTCATGGGTAGCAATAAGCAGCGTTCTATCCGGCGCCAAGCACTCTTTTAAGGCCTTTATCACCAGTTCCGCCGAGGCATCATCCAAACTCCCTGTCGGCTCATCGGCCAAAATGAGACGTTTTTGGCCATAAAGCGCCCGGGCAATGGCCACGCGCTGCTTTTCGCCGCCGGAGAGCGTCGCGGCTTTAACCGGCGCTTTTTCAGCAAGGCCAACCTGGGCCAAAAGAGCCTGTGCCCGCGCCTTATCCGGCTTTTGGGCGCTGAAAAAAGCCGGCAGGATGATATTATCCAATACGGAATAATCGGGAATAAGATTATAATTCTGGTAAATTACCGCCAGCGTTTTCTGCCTGTAGCGGGCCCGTTCCGGCGCTGAAGCCAAGGCAATATCCATGCCGGCAACCGTAACTGCCCCGCTATCCGCTGCCAGCTCGCCGCTTAAAAGATAAAAAAGCGAACTTTTACCGCTCCCAGAAGGGCCAACAATAAGGCCGCTCTCACCAAAATTCAGCTGCCAGGAGGCTTCCCGAAAAACGGTATTATTACCCCTTTTCAGAGTTACCTTTGCTAATTTTATGGCCTCATTTGGCATTTTTTTGTTTAAAGCTCAGGTGAAAATCCAAGCTATCAGGATAAGAAGAGACAGTGGCAGAGGCAGATAAGTCATCTAAATCACTAAGCAATTCGGCTATTTTAGCTGGCAGTGACTTATTGCCGCTCGCCGGTTTTAAAAGCTCTTTTAAGGCCTTTATCACCAGTTCCGCCGAGGCATCAT
>JAEEML010000012.1 GCA_016283195.1 Deltaproteobacteria bacterium
AAGAAGAAGGTGGCCGCCACACTGCATTTGTGAGCAACTATCGCCCGCAATTCTTCTTCCAGACCACCGATGTTACCGGTACAGTAAAACTGCCCGATGGCGTTGAGATGGTAATGCCTGGCGACCACGTGAAGATTACTGTTGAGCTTATTCACCAGGTAGCTATGCAAGAAGAGATGCGTTTCGCTATCCGCGAAGGCGGTCGTACAGTTGGCGCCGGTGTTGTTACCGAAATTATTGATAAGTAATTTGGATAGGATTTAGCTATGCGTGACCTTATTGCTCTTGAATGTACTGAATGCAAGCGCCGTAATTATACGACCAGCAAAAATAAAAAGAGAACTCCAGATAAATTGAAGTTCATGAAGTATTGTCCTCATGATCGGAAACACACCGAGCACAAAGAGACAAAGATTAAGTAAGATTTTACCTGCAGGCCAGTAGCGCAATTGGTAGCGCAGCGGTCTCCAAAACCGCGGGTTGGGGGTTCGAGTCCCTCCTGGCCTGCCACTATTCCGAGAGTGGCCCATGCAATCACAGCGGCGTTTCGTAGCAATCGGACTGATTCTAGCATCCATACTTGTATTCATGGTTTTTGGCCGTGGCTTTGAATGGTTCTGGAATTATATGTCCTGGGAAGATTTTCCGATTATTACCAGACAGTTCAGCTTGACAACCCTTTTGGCATCTGTTATTGGCTTCGGTTCGGGTATATTCTGTTGGTTTAACAAAAAGATCAACGGATTGCTCTGTGAAGTTGTCGAAGAGGTGCGCAAGGTTGTCTGGCCCAGCAGAGAAGAGACTGTGGCTGCCACTATTGTGGTTCTGGTAGCTATCTTTATTTTCGGGGCTTACCTTGGGGCTCTGGATGCCATTTTTACTTGGCTCACAAGCCTGCTTATGAGTACAAAAGGCGTAGCATAATTATTGCTTGGTCTGATTAGAGAGTTAAGGTGACGGCGGATATGGCTGGCGAAAAGAAATGGTATGTGGTGCATACCTATTCCGGTTTTGAGCAACGCGCTAAAGAATCGCTTGAAGAGCGCATTAAAAATGAAGGCCTTGGCGATTTGTTCGGCGAAATTCTGATCCCGACGGAAAATGTTGTTTCTGTCGGTAAAGACGGTGAGAAGAGAACCAGTAAACGCAAATTCTTCCCCAGCTATATTTTGGTGAATATGGAACTCACCCAAAAGACTTGGCATACAGTTAAAAATACTCCCAAAGTTACCGGTTTTGTCGGCGGTGGCAAGGATCCTATGTCGGTTCCGGCTATTACACCGGCCGAGGTGGCGCGTCTTACCAAACAAATTGATGAAGGCATTTCCACTCAAAAACCGCGTCTTGAATTTTCTTTGGGCGAGACTGTGCGTGTTACTCATGGGCCGTTCCAGAATTTCAATGGTGTTATTGACGATATTAAACCTGAAAAGGGCAAACTCAGAGTGCTCGTTTCCATCTTCGGGCGCGAGACTCCGGTTGAATTAGACTTTGTGCAAGTCGAGAAATTGTGAGGTTAGGTCATGAAAAAAGTAGTGGGGCAGATTAAACTGCAACTGCCTGCCGGTAAGGCAAATCCTTCGCCGCCGGTAGGTCCGGCTTTGGGTCAGCACGGCGTTAATATTATGCAATTCTGCAAAGATTTTAACGCTAAAACACAGAGCCAAGCGGGGATGATTATCCCTGTCGTTATCACCGTTTATGCGGACCGTTCTTTCTCCTTTATTACTAAGACTCCGCCGGCGGCGGTGCTCCTTAAAAAGGCAGCAGGTCTTTCTACGGAGAAAAAACCCGGTTCAGGCTCAAAAGAGCCCAACAAAATCAAGGTTGCCAAGCTCGATAAGGCTAAAATCCGCGA
Organism: Deltaproteobacteria bacterium; assembly: GCA_016283195.1. Lineage (GTDB taxonomy): Bacteria > JAEEML01 > JAEEML01 > JAEEML01 > JAEEML01 > JAEEML01. Next base: position 1,859 of record JAEEML010000012.1, read on the forward strand.
GATAGCCGAAATCAAGATGCCTGATATCAATGCCAATGATATCGATGCAGCCATGAAAATTATTGAAGGCACCGCCCGCAGTATGGGCATTGAAGTAAAGCAATAAAAATTTCGTCGTCTGGTAGTAGAAGATTGGCCTCTTCGTAATAAAACTACCGCGACCTGGAGGAACGATGGCCAAACACAGTAAGCGCGTTCTGTCAAATAAAAATCTAATTGATAGAAGCCAAAAATTATCTTTCATTGACGCTGCCAACAAGCTCAAAGAGGCTAAAAGCGCCAAATTTGATGAGACCGTAGAAATTGCTGTTCGCCTGGGTGTTGATCCCAAGCGCTCCGATCAAATGATTCGCGGCTCTGTTTTGCTCCCCAACGGTACCGGTAAAAAGGTGCGCGTTCTTGTTTTTGCTAAAGGCGAAAAAGAAAAAGAAGCGCTTGATGCCGGCGCCGATTTTGCTGGTAGCGATGAACTGATTGAGAAGATCAAGGGTGGATGGCTGGAATTTGACAAAGCTATCGCTACCCCCGATATGATGCGCGATGTTGGTAAAATCGGCCGTATCCTGGGTACCCGTGGTCTCATGCCTAACCCCAAAGTTGGTACTGTTACTACTGAGATTGCCAAGGCTGTTTCCGAATCGAAATTGGGCCGGGTGGAATTCAGAGTTGATAAGGCTGCCAATTTGCATGTCATTATTGGTAAACTCAGCTTTGAAGCCGCCAAATTGCAAGAGAACTTTAATGCCGTCATTGAGCAGCTTTTGAAATTAAAACCTGCTGCTTCTAAGGGTACATATATCAAGTCGGTGACCCTGACTTCTACAATGGGCCCCGGAATTAAAATTGACTCGGCAAAGATTCAATAATGACTGCCGCAAGGCAAGTTTAAAGGAAGGCAGTTATGAAAGTATCCGAAAAACAGAAAATTGTTGAAAATATTAATGCGCTGTTGCAAAAGTCCAATTCGGTGGTTATCAGTGATTTCACCGGTATGACCGTGGAACTTACCGATATCTTGCGTAAAAAATTCCATGAATCCGGCGCTACCTATCAAGTTATTAAAAATACGCTTTTGAAGCGTGCGGTACAAGATAGCGATATGGCTAAGATCGATCCTTTCTGCAAAGGGCCGACCGCCGTTGCTATCGGTTATGAAGATCCGGCCGCTCCGGCCAGAATCTTCCGTGACTTTTTGAAGGATTACCCAGATAAGCTGAAGATCAAGGGCGGCTACCTCTCGGGCTCGGCCATTGATGTTGAGGGGGTTAAACGTTTGGCCAGTATGCCGACGTTTGCCGAACTTCGTGCGCAGCTGCTTGGGGTTATCTCTGCTCCTGCTCAGAAAGTGGCTGCACAAATTGCTGCCGCTTCGCAGCAGCTGGTTGGTGTTATTCAGGCTCATGTTGATGACGCCAAAGACAAATAAGAGAAAAATTTAAATATTTTTCTTGACAAACATTTTTAAATTTATTAACAAGTGCCCCGTGCATTTGGGCACATAAAATGGAGATTTAAAGAAATGGCTGATTTAGCTAAAATTGCTGAGGAACTTAGTGCTCTTACTATCATGGAAGCTGCCGACCTGGTTAAAATGCTCGAAGAAAAATGGGGCGTTAAAGCCGCTGCCGGTGGTGGCATGATGATGATGGCTGCTGCTCCGGCTGCCGGTGCTGCCGCTGCTGAAGAGCCCACCTCTTTTAATGTTATTTTGACCGATGCCGGTGCTAACAAAATCAATGTTATTAAAGAAGTCCGCGCTATCACCAATCTTGGCCTCAAAGAAGCCAAAGCTCTCGTTGATGGCGTCCCCGGTACCTTGAAAGAGGGCGTTGAGAAGGCCGAAGCTGAAGATATCAAAAAGAAAATCGAAGCCGCTGGTGGTAAAGTTGACATCAAAGGTGTGTGATTAAGCCTTAAAAACCATTTAGATGTGCCGGGCTCCTTTGTGGAGCCCCGGCTATCTCTTTATCAAAGACTTAATATTTGTTGTTTTCATATGAAAATAAGGCTTGTTGTTAGGGCTAATATGATAACAAGCATTTGGCAGCCCAAGACGTAAAGACGTTAGCGTGGAAGTATAAGTGTAACTTCCGCGCTTTTTGCGTTTGTTTTTCGTCTTGTTACCCAGAACTTCCGGCCGGAGGGGGCAGCGCATGGCTACTGTAATACAAGATAACTTTAACGTTAGAAAAACCTATTCCAAGATTAAGAGTCACGTTCAAATTCCTAACCTGATCGATATCCAAAAGAAGTCTTATGAAGCTTTCTTGCAAATGGATGTTGCTCCGGAAAAACGGCAGAATGTGGGTCTGCAGGCTGTCTTTAAAGGTGTTTTCCCGATTAAAAACTACGATGAAACGGCCAGTCTTGATTTTGTAAAATACGATATTGATAAGCCTAAATATGATGTTGACGAATGTCGGCAGCGCGGTATGACTTATGCTGCGCCCATGAAAGTCACCATCAGGCTTATTATTTTTGATAAAGATGAAGTTACCGGCATGCCCACTGTGCATTCGGTAAAGGAGCAAGAAGTTTATTTTGGCGAAATCCCGCTGATGAACGAGCATGGTACATTTATTATCAATGGTACCGAGCGCGTCGTGGTTAGCCAGTTACATAGAAGTCCGGGCGTTTTCTTTACCAGTGATCAGGGGAAAACTCACGCTCTGGGCAAAATTCTTTATAGCGCCAGAATTATTCCTTACCGCGGTAGTTGGCTTGATTTTGAATTCGATCACAAAGATCTTATTCATGTGCGTATTGATCGCCGCCGTAAATTGCCGGCTACTATATTGCTCAAGGCTCTCGGTTACACCGTGCAGCAGCTTTTGGATTTCTTCTACCAAAAAGAGACCATTAATATTGAGAACAAAGGTGTTATCTCCTTTAATCGCGATATTAATGAAGAGCTTTTAATAGGCCAACGTGTATCTGCCGATGTTTTGGTAAATGGCGAAGTTATCGTTAAGAAAAATCGCAAATTTACTAAACTGGCTATTAAGAAATTGGCTGAGAAGGGCGTTACTGCCCTGCCTTTGGAACGCTCCGAAGTGATCGGTAAAACCGCTGCTACCGATATTATCGACCCGGCGACCGGTGAAATTCTTCTCGAATGTAACCAGATAATAGACGATAAAACGCTCGATCGCATTATTGCTGCCAAGGTGGCCAAGATCGAGACGCTTTTTATTGATGATATAAATGTCGGCCCCTATATCAGAGATACTCTCAATGCCGACAAAGTGGAAAATGAGCATGAGGCTATTTTGGAAATTTATCGCCGCATGCGTCCCGGTGAGCCGCCGACCGATGAAGAGGCGTTGCACCTTTTTGAAAACCTTTTCTTTAATCCCGAGCGCTATGACCTTAGCCGTGTCGGTCGTCTTAAACTTAATTATAAGTTTAATATTGATGAGCCTATCGACAATGTTGTTTTGACTAAGCGCGATATTTTGGAAGTGGTTAAATATCTTATTGAGCTTAAAGAGGGGCGCGGCAGTGTCGATGATATCGATCACTTAGGCAACCGCCGTGTACGCGCTGTCGGCGAGCTTATTGAAAACCAATTCCGTATCGGCCTCGTGCGCATGGAACGCATTATTCGCGAGCGCATCAGCCTCATTGAAATTGAGACTAATAAGCTCCATGATCTCATTAATCCCAAGCCGGTTGGTGCAGTGATTAAAGAATTTTTCGGTAGCAGCCAGCTGAGCCAGTTTATGGATCAGAACAACCCGCTTTCCGAAATTACCCACAAGCGCCGCCTCTCTGCACTCGGCCCTGGTGGTCTTACCCGTGACCGCGCCGGTTTTGAAGTGCGCGATGTGCACCCGACACACTATGGCCGTATTTGCCCGATTGAGACTCCTGAAGGTGCCAATATCGGTCTTATCGCTTCTCTTTCGGCTTATGCTCGTGTCAATGAATACGGTTTTGTGGAAACGCCGTATCACATTGTGGAAAATGAGTGCTGTACTGACAAATATGAGTTTTTGAATGCTCTCCAGGAGGAGAAGCACGTTATTGCTCAGGCCAACGCCCAACTTGATGAGCACGGCCATTTTGTCAATGAGCTGGTCTCGGCCCGTAAAAAAGGCGAATTTATTATGGCGCGTCGCGAGGATGTCACTCTTATGGATGTCTCGCCGACACAGCTGGTTTCTGTAGCCGCTTCGCTTATTCCTTTCCTGGAGAACGACGATGCTAACCGTGCTCTTATGGGCTCCAACATGCAGCGTCAAGCTGTGCCGCTGCTCAAAAATGAGCGCCCGATTGTCGGTACCGGCATGGAAGGCACTGTGGCTCATGATTCCGGTGTTACCATTTTGGCTAAACGCGACGGTATTGTGGAATCGGTTGATGCCACTCGTATTGTGGTTAAAGCCACTTCGGCCGATGATGAGACCGATGTAACCAATGAAGTCGATATTTACAATTTAACCAAATTCATGCGCTCCAACCAATCGACTTGTATTAACCAAAAGCCGATTGTGCAAAAGGGCGATATTGTTCATGCCGGCGATGTGATTGCCGATGGCCCGGCTACCGATTGCGGTGAGCTCTCTCTCGGTAAAAATATCCGCGTGGCTTTCATGCCCTGGCAAGGTTACAACTACGAAGATTCTATTCTTTTAAGTGAAGAACTTTTAAGAAAAGATGCCTTCACCTCTATTCACATTGAGGAATTTGAGTGTATTGCCCGCGATACCAAGCTTGGTAAAGAGGAAATCACCCGCGATATTCCCAATGTCGGCGATGATGCACTTAGAAATCTCGATGAATCAGGTATTATCCGCATTGGTGCCGAAGTAGTATCCGGCGATATCCTGGTTGGTAAGATTACCCCCAAGGGCGAAACCCAGCTCTCTCCTGAGGAGAAACTCCTCCGCGCCATCTTTGGTGAAAAGGCCGGCGATGTGCGCGATACTTCGCTCCGTGTGCCGCCGGGTGTCACTGGTATCATTATTGGCGCCAAAATCTTTGCCCGTAAAGGCGTAGAAAAAGACGAACGCGCTCAGCAGATTGAAGATGAGGAAGAGGCCCGCCTCTTGAAGGATCGCAATGATGAAATTAAAATTATTCGCGATTCCGTGAGAAATAAAATTCATCGCCTTTTGGACGGCCAAATAGCCGCCAATAAGCTGGTGGATGAAAAAGGGCGTCTTTTGCTCAAAAAAGGCCAGGAACTGACTCCTGAAGTGGTGGATACTATTTCCAACCGCTATTTACAGGAAATCAGCACCGGTAATGCCGATATTGATGAGCGCTTGCGCAAAGTTTTGAGCGCTATGAATAATCGCATTGAGCTTGTTAAACTGGTCTTTAACGAGCGCATTGCCCATATTAAGAAGGGCGATGACTTGCCTCCCGGCGTTATCAAGATGGTCAAAGTTTTTGTGGCCATTAAGCGCAAGCTCCAAGTCGGTGATAAGATGGCCGGTCGCCACGGTAATAAGGGTGTTGTTTCCCGTATTTTGCCGGTAGAAGATATGCCTTATCTTTCCGATGGTACACCGGTGCAGATGGTCTTGAATCCCTTGGGTGTGCCTTCGCGTATGAATATCGGGCAGATTCTGGAAGTTCACCTGGGCTGGGGTGCCAGCCAGTATGGTGATGTAATTCAGCGTTATCTCGATGAGCATTACGGCCCCGATGCCATGCGCAAAGAGCTGGTGAAAATTTATGGCGGTGATGAATCGCGCTCCGGTCGCCTTATTAAAGAGCTGGATGATGATAGCGTGATGGAGCTCTGTAGGCGCATTCAAAAAACCGGCCTGCATATTGCTACTCCGGTTTTCGATGGCGCTCATGAGAGCGATCTCAATGAGATGCTGAAAATGACCGAAGTGCCGCCGCGGGCGCAGTCTATTGTCTTTGATGGGCGTACCGGTGAGCCGTTTGACCAGGATATTACCGTCGGCATTATGTATATGCTTAAACTCCACCACCTGGTTGACGATAAGATCCACGCCAGAAGTATCGGACCTTACTCTCTGGTTACCCAGCAGCCTCTTGGCGGTAAAGCCCAGTTTGGTGGCCAGCGCCTCGGTGAAATGGAAGTCTGGGCTATTGAGGCTTATGGTGCCGCTTATTCACTCCAAGAATTTCTTACTGTTAAATCCGATGATGTCTCCGGCCGTACCCGTATGTACGAAGCCATTGTCAAAGGTGATAACAGCCTGGAAAGCGGTCTGCCGGAATCATTTAACGTGTTAGTAAAAGAAATGCAGTCTCTCTCACTCAATGTGGAGCTCTTAAATGGCTCAGAGGAAGAAGAGAACGGCAAAGATAAAAGCGAAAAAACCCCTTCACTTGAAGCAGCGGCCAGCTGAGCTTTGAGTAAACTAGTCAGCCTAGTATAGGAGCAAAACGTGAAGGATATATTATCAGTTTTTGATAAACCAAAAGAGGTAGAGAGGTTTTCTTCTATTCGCATCAGCTTGGCCAGCCCGGAGCAAATTCGCGCTTGGTCACACGGTGAAGTGAAAAAGCCCGAAACCATTAATTACCGCACCTTTAAGCCGGAAAAAGAGGGGCTTTTCTGTGCCAAAATTTTCGGCCCGGTGAAAGATTACGAATGTCTTTGCGGTAAATATAAACGCATGAAACATCGCGGTATTGTCTGCGAAAAGTGCGGTGTGGAAGTTATCCAGTCTAAAGTGCGCCGCGAGCGTATGGGCCATATTAATCTGGCTACGCCTGTAGCTCATATCTGGTTTTTAAAGAGTTTGCCCAGCCGTATCGGTTCCATGCTGGATCTTACACTTAAAGATCTGGAAAAGGTGCTCTACTGTGAGGCTTATATTGTGACCGAGCCCGGTGCTACCGGCTTTGCCCGCCATGAGATTATTTCGGAAGAAAAATATCGCAAAGCCTGCGAAGAATTCGGTGAAGAGAGCTTTGAAGCCGGCATGGGTGGTGAAGTTATTCGCGATCTTTTGAAAGAGATCGATGTGGAAGCACTAGCCACCGAGCTCCGTGAAAAGCTCCATGAATCTACTTCTGATGCCAACCGCAAAAAATGGGCCAAGCGCCTCAAAACGGTGGAAGGCTTCAGAGAGAGCCACAATAAACCGGAATGGATGATGCTGGAAGTTATCCCGGTTATTCCGCCGGATTTGCGTCCTCTGGTGCCTCTTGATGGCGGCCGCTTTGCCACTTCCGATTTGAATGATCTTTATCGCCGGGTTATTAACCGCAATAACCGCTTGCGCCGCTTGCAAGAGCTCAATGCTCCCGATATCATCATCCGCAACGAAAAGCGTATGTTGCAGGAAGCCGTTGATGCGCTTTTTGATAACGGTCGCCGCGGTAAAGTGATTACCGGCCCCAATAAGCGTCCCTTAAAGTCGCTTTCCGACTTCCTTAAAGGTAAACAGGGCCGCTTCCGTCAGAACCTTTTAGGTAAGCGTGTTGATTATTCCGGCCGTTCCGTTATTGTTGTCGGCCCGGAACTGCGTCTCCACCAGTGCGGTCTCCCCAAACTCATGGCTCTCGAGCTCTTTAAGCCCTTCATTTACCAAAAGCTGGAAGAGCGCGGCTATGTCACCACCATCAAGAGTGCTAAAAATATGGTGGAAAAAGAGAAGACCGAGGTTTGGGATATTCTGGAAGATGTCATTCGCGAGCACCCGGTTATGTTAAACCGCGCTCCGACGTTGCACCGCCTGGGTATTCAGGCTTTTGAGCCCAAGCTGATTGAAGGTAAAGCTATTCAGCTGCACCCCTTGGTTTGTACCGCTTTCAACGCCGATTTCGATGGTGACCAGATGGCTGTCCATGTGCCGCTCTCTATTGAAGCGCAATTGGAAGCCCGCGTCCTGATGATGTCCACCAACAATATTCTCGGCCCGGCTAATGGGCGCCCGATTATCGTGCCTACTCAGGATATCGTTCTGGGCTGCTATTACATGACCCGCGAGCGTCCCTTTGTGAAGGGTGAGGGCATGATTTTCTCCAATATGCGCGCTGTGGAAGCTGCTTATGATCAAGGTGCTGTCGATTTGCACGCTAAGATCAAAGTGCGCCACGAGGGCAAATTGGTTGATACCACTGTGGGCCGCTGTATTATTTACGGAGTAATGCCCGAAAAACTGCCCTTCTCGCTGGTTAACCGCAACATGGATAAAAAGGCCCTTACCAACCTTTTTGATACCGCCTACCGTCTCACCGGTGAAAAAGATACGGTACTTTTGGCCGATGCTATTCGTACCACCGGTTATAATTACGCTACCAAAGCCGGTATTTCCATTTGCGTTTCCAATATGGAAATTCCTTCCCGCAAAGCGGCCATTATTAAAGATGCCCGCCGCCGGGTGCAGGAAATCGAAGATCAATATGCCGAAGGTTTCATCACCGATGGTGAGCGTTACAACAAGGTTATTGATATTTGGGGCCGCGTGAGTGAGGAGCTCGAAGTAGTGCTGATGAAACAAATCGGTACCGATGAGCTTAAAGGCGAAAACGGCGAAGTAAAACAAGTGCCCAGCTTTAACCCCATCTACGTTATGGCTGACTCCGGTGCTCGTGGTTCTACTCAGCAGATTAAACAGCTGGCCGGTATGCGTGGACTTATGGTTAAGCCTTCCGGTGAAATTTTGGAGACGCCAATTACCTCCAACTTCCGTGAGGGGCTCTCCGTGCTCGAATACTTCATCTCTACCCACGGTGCTCGTAAAGGTCTCGCCGATACTGCTCTGAAAACGGATAACTCCGGATACCTTACCCGTCGTCTCGTCGATGTTGCTCAGGATAACATTGTTACCGAGTATGATTGCGGCACTTTGGATGGTATTGAAATTTCTGCTTTGGTGGAATCCGGTGAAGTTATCGAGCCTTTGGGCGATCGTATTCTGGGGCGCGTAGCCTTGGAAGATATTGTTGATCCCAACACCGATGCCGTTATCGTGAAAGCCGGTGAAGAGATTGACGAAGCCAAAGTTGATGCAATTACCGCTACCTCTATTCGCTCGGTAAAGATCCGTTCGGTGCTCACTTGTCAGGCCAAGCGCGGTGTTTGTGTGGAATGTTATGGCCGTGACCTCGCCAGAGGCCGCAAAGTTTCCATCGGTGAAGCGGTTGGCACCATGGCTGCTCAGTCCATCGGTGAGCCCGGTACTCAGCTTACTATGCGTACTTTCCACATCGGTGGTATCGCAGCCGGTAAAGCGGCGCAATCTTCTATTGAATCGCGTGATGGCGGTACAGTGCGCTTTGAAAACCTCCGCGTTGTGCGGAAGAGCGACGGCCAAATCGTGGCGATGAACCGCAACGGCGAAATTCTGGTTATGGATCAGGGGGGCCGCGAACGCGAGCGCTATGCTGTTAACTACGGTGCTTATATTAAGGCCGATGAAGGCTCTACTGTCAAAGCCGGTGACAAACTGGTTGAGTGGGATCCCTTTGCTGTGCCGATTTTGACCGAAGTTTCCGGTAAGATTAAATTCGGCGATATTATCGACGGTGTTACCATGCGTGAGCAGGTTGATGATGTCACCGGTCTTTCTCGCCGCGTTATTGTTGAGAGTAAAGATGCCGATAGCCGTCCGCGCCTCACAGTGAAAGATTCTGCCGGCAATACCAAAAAGTTGCCCGGTTCCGAAACCGAAGCCCGTTATTATTTGCCGGTTGGTTCCAATATCACCGTGGAAGATGGCCAGAGTGTGGAAGCCGGTGATGTTATTGCTAAAATCGCCCGCGAATCCACCAAGACCAAAGATATTACCGGTGGTCTGCCCCGTGTGGCCGAGCTCTTTGAGGCCCGTAAACCGCGCGACCATGCCATTATCAGCCAAATCGACGGTTTGGTGCAATTCGGCAAAGACGGCAAGGGTAAACGCAAAGTTATCGTTACTCCGGAAATCGGTGATGCCAAAGAATATCTCATTCCCAAGGGGCGGCATATTACCGTTCATGAAGGCGACCGCATAAAAGCCGGTGAAGCTTTGATGGATGGCCCGGCTAATCCCCATGATATTTTGCAGGTCTTGGGCGAAAAAGCCCTGGCCAGCTACATGGTTGACGAAGTTCAGGAAGTGTATCGTCTACAAGGTGTGCGTATCAATGATAAGCACATCGAGATGATCGTGCGCCAGATGCTTAAGCGCGTGCGCATTAAAGATCCCGGTGATACCACCTTCCTCGCCGATGACCAAATCGAGAAGAGCGTCTTTGAGAAGGAAAACGATCGGGTGATGCAGGAAGGCGGCCGCCCGGCTATGGCTGAGCCGCTGCTTTTGGGTATTACCAAAGCCTCGCTCTCTACCGATTCCTTCCTGGCTGCTTCTTCCTTCCAGGAGACCACCAAGGTGCTTACCGAAGCGGCTGTAGCCGGTAAAGTGGATAGACTGCGCGGCCTTAAGGAAAATATCCTGATGGGTCGTATTATCCCGGCCGGTACCGGTCTCCCCGGTTATCAGCGCTTAAAAGCCATGGTCGATCCTGAGCTTTTAAAGGTCGATCCCGAATACTATATGCCGCTTGACGATCAGGAAGAGCAATCGCTTTTGGTGGCCCCCTCTGTTGCCGGCTAAAGCTATAAACTTTACTTTCTGATTATACCTGCTCATGACTGGGAAAACTCGCTCCTCATATAAGCCGCCGTTTACGGTTAGTGCCGAAGCTATTAATCTTATAGCCGCTATCTCCGGACAGATAGAGCGTTATGCTATTCGCCTAGAACAAGAAGATGGTTTGCGCCTGCGTAAAGCTAATCGCATTAAAACCATTCATTCCTCGCTGGCTATCGAGGGCAATACTTTAAGCGAAGAAGAAGTGCGGGATATTATCGACGGCAAAACCGTGGTGGCCCCTATAAGGCAGATTCAGGAAGTGAAGAATGCCATTAAGACCTATGAGCTGTATTCAACTCTGGACGCTTTTAAGGAAAAAGATTTGTTAAAAGCTCATGGAGTGATGATGCAGGCTTTACTTGATGACGCCGGCCGCTATCGGCGCGGCGGAGTGGGAGTTTTTGGTAAAGAGGGCATAGTTCATTTGGCACCGCCGGCTGATAGGGTGCCGTTTTTGATGAATGATCTTTTCGCCTGGTTAAAAAATTCCAAAGACCACCTCTTAATTCGCTCCTGTGTTTTTCACTATGAATTTGAATTTATCCACCCTTTTATTGATGGTAACGGGCGGACAGGGCGGCTTTGGCAATCGCTGATTCTCGGTAATCTGCACCCTCTTTTTGAGCATTTGCCGGTGGAGAATATGGTTTATGCCAATCAGCGGGCTTATTACGAGGCGATTAACAGCAGCACAAATGCCGGTGAGTCGGGGCCTTTTATTGATTTTATGCTCAGCGAAATATATAAAACGCTAAAAG
>JAEEML010000078.1 GCA_016283195.1 Deltaproteobacteria bacterium
AACTCCGCGGGCCTTTACCGAATACTGGACTTTTATCCGCACTAAAGATTTTAGCGAAAAGGCTTATAATTCCGCCGAATGTCCAAACTGCGGTGCGCCGGTTAAGCTGAACCAGGCCGGTAAGTGTGAATACTGCGGCACCGTTGTTACAAGCGGCAATTTCGATTGGGTCTTGAGCCGCATTGAGCAGGACGAGTCGTACGTTGGGTGAGAACGGGGATACGGTTTAGCTGATGAATATTTTTATAGAAAAAATCAAGGAAAACCCTAAACGCTCCCTCTATTTCTATAAGGAGCCGGTGCCCTATGAGTGGGCCTTTCAGGCCATGAAAGAGTGTGCCGACTTTTTGCAAGGAAGTAGCGAGAAGGGCCAGGGAATTATTGCCATTTTAGAGCATGAGCCTGTTTTTACTTTGGGCAAAAAGGGTGATTCTGCGCACCTTTTGGCGCCGGTACTGGCCCAAAAAGCGGGCATTCCGCTGGTGCGCACCGATCGCGGCGGCGATATTACTTACCACGGCCCGGGGCAGATTGTGGCCTACCCCATCATCAATATGGGCGCCAAATATATTGATATTGCCCGCTGGGTTTTTCATCTGGAGGAGGCTATGCGGCGCACTAGCGCCCATTTTGGCCTTAGCTGCGCCCGGGTGGAGGACCGTCCGGGCCTTTTTGTGGGGCAAAATAGGAAGATTGGCCAAGTGGGCATTCGCATCCATGAAGGAGTGAGTTACCACGGCCTCTCCTTTAATGTGGCGCCAAATTTAGAGCACTTTTCCTACATTATGCCCTGCGGTCTCTTAGGTGTTTCCACCACTAGCCTAGAAAAAGAGCTGGGAAAAGCGCCGGATATGGCGGCGGTAAAGGCAATTTTAGGAAAAACGCTACAGGAAGAAATAGATGATTTTTTTGATAAAAGCAGCTAATTATTGATGCTTGTTTTAGGTTAATCAGGCGATGCGGCTCAAAACTTCTTCTAAGGGATTAGCCGCCAAAAAGCGGGAATAAAAGGCTTCAACCTCTTCTTTGCTGAAAACGGTTTTCATGAGATTATCATACTCGGTAAAATCCCCGCCGGCACTCTTTTGGTCTCGGCGCTCCAGTGGGGAAACTTGGCGGTTTTCTTCGGTATTTTGCTCTTCTTGCACCATGGCGCTTCCTTATTAATCAAAATCTTTACAGCAGCGGAAGGTGCGATCGGGAGTATGCTCATTGGGGTCGCGGTGGGCAGTGGAATCCACACACTTTAGAGCTTCCCGATTTGAGGCATAAGAGCCGCCGCGCACCAAACGATGGTTAAGTACCGCACTATCTGGTAACTCTTCTACCGCTGTTGCGATCCATTCTTCGCCGTTGCCGCTAAGGTCGTAAAGCCCTAAAGCGCTCCGGCAGCTCTTAAAAGTACCACTACTCGCCATTGGGTCAAAATTTTCGCTATTTTTATGCGCGGCGTAGTAATAATTATCATTGCACTTTTCTTCTGTAAATTCGTTGCCGTAAGGGTAATTGGTTACGGCAGCGCCCCTGCAGGCGTATTCCCATTCTTCTTTAGTACAAAGGCGGGCGCCGCTATTGGTACAGGCAGCTTGGGCTTGATACCAGCTCACATCGGTGAGCGGTTTTTTACCGGCTAAGCTACCCACTATAGCTTTAGTGGAAGAGTCGCCCTCCAAAGAGGTGGGGTCGTTATTTTGTTTGCTATTGCCGAGGGCGCCGGAGATAAGAAAGGCCTCATAGCGGTCGATACAATATGTCTCACCTTTGCTGCCGGTGATTTTTACCATTTCGCTATCTTTACGGTTTGTTACGCAAAGAGGAATGTTTTTATCCTCTGTGTTTTGCTTGTTTTCTTCTTCCTCTTGGCCCGGTTTGGTGCCGCAAGCAGAGATTATAGCGCTCATTAAGAGAGCACTGCTTAATATTGCCGGTAGCGAATTTTTCATTAGTTTCTCCAAGTAACCAAGAACCATAACAGAGATGAGTTTACCTTAAGTACGCACTTTGCGCCAATAGGTGAAAAGCAGCATCATGAGGAAGGGGAGGAAGGCTACCGTGCCGCCGCTGTTGCAACCGCCGCCGCCTTCCATTCTAAGGCTGTATTTTTGCCAAAATGGCGGCTCAGCCGGCTTTTCTTCTTCCGGTTTATCATTATGACAGATAAAAGCGGCATCGTGGGCAACGGTGACTTTGCTGCTCTCAAGATTAAAATCACCGCCTTCATAAGAAACTGTGCTCATAAGGCTGAAGGGCTTTTCCATAGCTGCGCAATTAGGGGTAATTTTAAAAGTTATCTGGGCGACTTTACCTACCGGCACGCTAATATTTTTAACATCTATTAGGCCGTAGCCTTTACCGCCGCCTGGCTTGGAATTGTCAGTAGCCCCTTCCGGTAAACTAATTATTTCATAGCTTTTTACTGTTTCTGGCAAGACGAGAGAAAAAGAAGCCAGGCCGTCTAAATTACCGGTATTAGAGAGCTTAGCTACATAAGTGGCCGGAGCAAGAGCGGGAATTTCACTCGCTCCGTCTAAAAGTTCCAATGTGCTGTCATACTCCAAAACAGGGCTGAAAACACCTATGCCCACGGCCACAGTACCTAAAACCACTAAATCAGATCCTGTGGAGAGAGTAATATTTAAATCCTGTACACCACTACTTAAGCTGTCTGTTATATTAAATTCGTCAATATCTACTCCGGCAACATTGCTGATAGAGGCGCTGTTAATGGTGCCGTTATAGGGATTGCCCTTGGGATTCAGAGCGTCGGTGAGCAAAATTTTGCCGCCTCCGCCCTTTACGGCTATGTATTCATCGGTTACCGATTCTAAGCTGGTGTCGCCTTCCATAATATAGTAGGCGAGTTTGCCGGAAGGCGGATCGTCCACACCGAGATCTTTAATGGAAATATTGGCTTTTTTTGAAGAAATACCAACCATGCCTTCATATAAGGAAACTCTTCTAAGCCGCCAATCGTTTTCTTTTAGAACAAGAAAGAGAGAAAAAGAGGCGGTGGCGTTAGTGTGCACTTTGGACATCGAGGAGCAGGTTTCTCCGCCGGAGCAGAGCGCTTCGCGGCCGTTGCAAATATCAGCGGTGAGACCGCGCAGTGAGTAGGTGCCGGAAAAAGAGGCCAGCTCTTTTTTGAGGAGCTCAGTTACATCGGCCCTAGCTAAAAAGAAGGCTACATTGCCTCTTTCTTCGCCATCGGACTTATAATAGGCGTAAGTGGAAATATCTTCATCTTTGGCGGTGATTTTGTGCCAATTGCTACTACCTGGTAAACTAAGCTCCACTTCGTGATCGGCATTTTTTTTAGCGGCGGCCAAAATAATGGGGCGCATATCTTCATTATCGGCCCGGCAATTATTGACGCCGTTTACCAAATCATTGCATGGCAAATCTATAGTATTAAAGAGGTCGTCTTCATGTATATAATCGTCATCATCGGAAAAGAGCGAACCGGCCCAGTAGAGATAGGCGGCTACTACTTCCGGGCGCTCATTTTCGGCAAAAGGCGGAATGGTGAGACTGGCTTCATCTAAAAGGCAAGAGGCGCCGTTTAAAAGACCGCCGGTTTCGGTAAAAGAGGCGCCGCTGGTGAAAAAATCAAGCGGGCCAAAATAATTTTTAAAGAGATTAAAGGATAAATCATCGGCTGCACTGGCCTTTGTCGCCGGGGTAAGAGCCACTAAAAGAGTAAACAAAGTGGCAAAGTTAGCTGTTTTTAGCCAATTAATTATTTTCACCGGCGGTTCCTTCTGCCTGAGTCGCGTTAGCTTCTTTAGCCGCTGCTTCTTGTTTGCGGGCTTCCTGCCGCTCCAAACGCCGTCTCTTATAATAAACCATTTCTTCTAAAAGGCCCATGGCAAAATATGAAGAAACCATGGTGAAAACGGCTGTTGCCACGCCTTTTAAGAGGCAGAGGGTGACACAAATGGCCACCAGGAGCAAAAGCCCAAAGGCCACTTTGGGGCTGGGGCGCAGGTTTTTAAAGGTGCGATAGCGCACGCTGGAGACCATCAGCAGGGAGACAGCCAGGACAATAAGGGCGACAGAGCGCGGTGATTCCACTGTGCCCCCCCAATATGATTGGTGGAAAATTACCATCGAGACCACCATGGTGGCGGCTCCCGGGATAGGCATACCCACAAAATAATTGCTGGGGCTGGAATGGTGTTGGGCCAGAACATTAAAACGGGCCAGACGAATAGCGCCGCAAGCCACATAAGCAAAAGCGGCCAAAACGCCCCAAATACCCAGCTCTGAAAGCCCCCAGCGGTAAACCATCAGCCCCGGAGCTACGCCAAAGGAGATGACATCGGCGAGGGAGTCCATCTCGACGCCAAAAGCGCTCTGGGTTTTGGTCATGCGGGCCACGCGGCCATCGAACATATCAAAAAAGGCGGCCATAAAAATGGCGAGAGCGCAAATTTTAAAGGTATCGGCGGTTAATGGGGCACTTAAAAGCGTTATGGCATAAAAACCGCAAGCTACGCTGGAAAGAGTAAAGAGGTTGGGCAGAACAAAAAGGGCTTTACCTAAATTTAAATGCAATACGCGCCTTTTTTTCGGCGCTTTATTTTTTATTTGTTTTTTATCCATTTATCAGCCTCGTAATAAAGCCTGGTTAGCTTACTTCTAACCTGTGGCCAGAGATTCTACACTTTGTCGGCACCTTTTTCAAGCGCCATATATAGTGTGATGCAGCAAAATATAGAGCGACGGTTTTAAAAAGATTTGAATTGTAAAAGTTTTGTAAAACTATGGAATTATACAATTATTTTACAATTGCAAACTTGAAATGAGGGCTTTTTGTCCATACTCTTTAAAGGTTGCCGCAGCTGTGTTGCAGGCAAAAACGCTATTTGAAGGAGCTAGGTTATGGAAATAGAACTAAAAAATAAATTAGCCCTGGTGAGTAATGAAGGCTCTTTTACTTATAGGGAACTTTTTGGCCTGAGTGACCTTTTGGCGCAAAACTTTCCCGGAGGCGGAGCGAAAATAGCTATTTTCAGTGAGAACAGCGCTTTTTGGCTGATGGCGCTCTACGGAGCCTGGCGGGCAGGCAATGTGCCGGTGCCGGTTGATTATCTGGCCACTGCCGAAGAGCTGGCTTATATGCTGGACGATGCCGCCCCGGCGCTTATTTGCTGCTCCGACAAAACCCGTGAAGTGGCAGAAAAAGCCTGTAATATGGCTAAAGTTGACTGCCGCATTTTTAATTTGTCCGCTTTTAAATTGCCCGCTGAATTTCCCAAAGCAGCCGAGGGGCTTTGCCGCGCCGATGATGAGGATGCCCTCCTGCTTTATACTTCCGGCACTACCGGCTCGCCCAAAGGTGTGCCGCTCACTTTTAGAAATATAAAGTCCAATATAGATGCGGTTTGCGGCCGGCCGATTATCGCTTTTAACGGCGAAACGGTGATGGGGGTGCCCATTTACGATGAAGATACCCGCTGCCTTATTTTGTTGCCTCTTCACCACATATTGCCCCTTTTGGGTACCGGGGTTATGCCCCTTTATAATGGCGGCACGCTCTATATCTGCCCCTCGCTTTCCGGTGACGATATTCGTTATATAATGAATACTTATCACATTACTCACATGGTTGGTGTGCCGCGGCTCTACTCGGTGATTTGCCAAGGTATTAAAAATATTGTCATGAGTAAAGCGCCGACCAGAGCGCTCTATCACCTCTCCAGAAAGGTGGATTCCCTAAAATTTTCCCGGACTATATTTAAAGCTGTGCAAAATAAATTTGGCGGCGCTTTAAAATACTGTGTTTGCGGCGGTGCGGCTTTGGATCCGGAAACAGCGCGCGACCTTAGGGCCTTTGGTTTTGAGCTTTTGGAAGGTTTTGGTATGACCGAAGCCTCGCCGATGATCTCCTTTACCCGCCCGGGGCGCACTAAAATCGGCACGGCCGGGGAGATTGTTCCCGGCGTGGAAGTAAAAACCATTGACGGCGAGCTGGTGGCGCGCGGCGCCAATATTATGGCCGGCTATTACAATCGCCCGGAAGAGACGGCCGAAATAATTAAAGACGGCTGGCTGCATACCGGCGATTTGGGCTTTGTCGATGAAGCTGGTTATGTCACCATCACCGGTAGATCCAAAGAAATTATTGTTCTGCCTAACGGCAAAAATATTAACCCGCTGGAAATAGAAGAAAAACTGGAGAGCTTTACTCCTTTCCTGGCTGAAACGGCCGTATTGCTGCACGGCGGCCAGTTGCACGCCATTTTGGTGCCCAATGAAAAAGCCCTTGCCGCTGCCGGAATTGTCAATATCGAAGAAGCTATATGCAGCCAAATTATCGACCCTTATAACCGCCAGGCTTCACCGGCCAAGAGACTCATGGGCTATTCCATTTGCCATTTGGAGTTGCCGCGCACCAGAATGGGCAAATTGCGCCGCTTCCAACTGGAAGAAATTCTTAATAAAACTATGGCCGGTGAGCGCGAATCGGAAAACGGCGATGTGGAAAATGTTTCGCCGGCCGGGCAAACTTTAATCAATTATTTAACAAAAATAACCGGGATAAAAGTGCGCCTGAATCACCATCTTGAGCTAAATCTTGGGCTTGATTCTTTGGATAAAGTTACCCTTCTCGCCTTTATAGAAGATACCTATGGCCTGAAGATGAGCGAGCAGCAACTGGCGGAATATGCCCATATCGGTGACCTCCTCGCTTTTATTGAAAAAAATATGACCCAGCTTAGTGCCCATGAAGAGGATTGGCACACTCTCTTGCAAAAGGGCGAAAATCTGCCCATGCCCAGAAGCAGTTTTATGCACTCGTTTTTAAAGAGCCTGGCTGCTTTAACTGCGCGTATTTGTTTCCGTTTAAAACTTTCAGGCCAGGAGAATCTGCCGCAAGATCCGGTGATTATCGCCGCCAACCACCAGAGCTATGCCGACGGGCTCCTGCTCTCCATGCTGATGGATCGCCGCACCTTCAAACGCACGGTGATTATTGCCAAAGAAAAGCATTTTAATTTGAAATTTTTGAAGTTTTTGGCCAGACGCTGCAATATTATTCTCATGGATATTAATTCCAATGTCAAAGAGTCCATGCAAAAGATGGCCCAGGCCCTTAAAAAGGGTTACAACGTGATAATTTTCCCGGAAGGCACGCGCTCCAGTGATGGGCAAGTGGCTAATTTTAAACGTAGTTTTGCTATCGTGAGCTCCGAGCTTGAAGTGCCTGTAGTGCCGGCGGTTATTGACGGCGCCTCTAAAGCTATCCCCAAAGGGCGCATTTTGCCCCGCCTCTTTTCAAAAATATCAGTGCGCTTTTTGCCGCCCGTTGCCGGTAACGAAAAAGATTATCAAAAACTTACCCATGAAGTGCAGGAAGAAATAGAATCGGCTTTAAAGAAAGCGGCTTGAAAGTTTATTTAGGCGCTTTTTTTGGCTTCGCCGGCCGGGGCTGCTGCTGCTTTTTTTACATCACTTTCGCTTAAATGCTCAGTTACTTCGCCGCCGCTCTTATTTTCGGCATGGCGGCTTTTGGGCGGATTATCGGTGGCATACCAGCCGGTGCCTTTTAAAATAAAAGAGGTGTGGCTCACCAGGCGGTGAGTATCGGGAGAGCCGCACTTGGGGCAGGTGGCCTGGGGCTCGGCGGTAATCTTTTGAATTTCTTCAAAAACATTCTCACATTTATTGCAACGATATTCATAGATAGGCATTTTTTCCTCCTCCAAATACCAGAGCCTAGATAGGCACGCGGCGGCAAGTTGTCAAGAGGCAGAGTTTTTTAATCAGGCTTTTCTTTGGGCCTTAAAGGCATAATCAGCTATGTCAAAATCTCCTTGACATTACCACATAGTTTTTGCTTGTTTTAGATGGCTTCTTTCCTTAGAGGAGTGCAATGAAGACTAAAGCAATGCTTTTGAGCCTTTTGGGCTTAATATGCCTTATTTTTTGCGCTCTGCTTTTTTACAACTGGCAGGCCGCACCGGGGCTCATGGCTAAGTACAATAGCCAGTCGAAAAAAAAGGCAGAAGAACCGCAGCTACTACTAGATGAGCAATATGCCGACATTCCGGCTACCGAAAGAAAATTTCATATTTCCCTCACCAAAGCTAAAGAGCAGCTTTCATATTATAATGAAAATGATACGGTAACCATTCACATAAAGAAATCAGATTTTGACCAAGAGTTGTCGCTTTTTACAAACCGACCCGCTGTGCTTTAAAGCCGGCGATGAGAATCTTTACCGCTATGTGGGCAACAACGCGGTGAATAGAGTGGACCCGGAGGGGCTAACACCTGCCATTATTCCAATAGGTATATGGGGGTGGACTTAGCTTTAGAGGTACTGGCAGCAGCTATGGGTGGTGCTTTATTGGCTCCTCTGGTTGAGTGCTTAGGAAGATAGATATGGAATTATATGAGGTTTTAATTGCAGGAATGGAAGATATTATTTCTTCGTTAGATAATTTCAATAAAGCCACAGCACAAAATTATGGTGCTTCACCACTGTGCTCATATACCGAGGCA
>JAEEML010000079.1 GCA_016283195.1 Deltaproteobacteria bacterium
AAGCAAAAATCACATTTACGAGCACGATGAGCTTAATAAGGTGCCCCATTATGAATATGGCCTGCTTCTCGGCACCAGCGATCGCCTTAGAGGCGGCTTGCCTAATCCGCACTTTTGGCACCGCATAGAGGCTGCGGCTGAGCTCTACCATGCAGGGAAAATTGATTTCATCATCGCCAGCGGCGACCCGCGCCCGGGCCGGCAAAATGAGGTGGTGGCCATGCAAAAGGCACTAATCGCCAAAAATATTCCCGCCGAACGCATTCTGCTTGACCCCAAAGGTGTGCGTACTTTTGCCTCTATTTTACGCGCCAAAGAGGCTTTTGGTTTGCAAAAATTTTTAATTATTTCCCAAAAATATCATAATTATCGCGCTGTTTACATCGCCCGCGCTCTGGATATTGACGCAGAGGCCTATGCTGCGGAAAAAGTACCTTTGGAGTCCTCTTTTAAAACCGAACTGCGCGAAATTGCCGCCCGAGTCAAAGCGGTGATGGATATTTTTAGTTACGCGTTTAAAAACGAGAATTAACCCCAGAACGGGTGGTCGGGAAAAGTAAAAGGCGCTTGCGGATTAAAAGGCGGATCCTCATATTCCTTTTTATACTGCTCACCTAAAGGTTTGCTACCGAAAGAGTTACGCCAAATAATAACTTTATTACCACCAGCCTGCCGCGCAAGCTCGGCATCCGCTGCGGAAGAAACATAGGTCGGTTTTATGGTAGCGAGTTCTTCTTCGCTCATGGGCCCCCCAAAACAAGCTGGCATATTACTACAACAATTATCTTCTGCATAGCAAAAAAATTCACGCCGGCAAACGACGAATATTGGCGCCAAGCTGAATCAGCTTATTCTCGATATTCTCGTATCCGCGATCTATTTGCTGAATATTATAAATTGTGCTCTCGCCCTTAGCACAGAGCGAGGCAATTAAAAGCGACATACCGGCGCGCACATCGGGCGATTCCACCGCCGAGCCAATTAAGGCCCGCGGGCCGGTAACCACCACGCGGTGCGGATCGCATAAAATCAAGTTGCCACCCATGCGAGCGAGGTTGTCGATAAAAAACATCCGCCCGTCAAACATTTTTTCAAAAAAGAGCACTGTGCCCCGGCACTGCGTGGCTACGGTAATCATGATGGACATCATATCTGTTGGCATCATGGGCCAGGGGGCGTCGTCTATCACCGGTGTTTCCTGGCCGAAATCGGGCATAATGGTCATAGACTGGTCGGCCGGCACATAGAGAGTGCCATCGGAGCGCAAATCAAACTCTATACCCAATTTGGCATACATGAGGCGAATCATGCGCAGGTCTTCGGCATTGACATCGGTAATAGTGAGCTCTGAGCCGGTAACCGCAGCGAGGCCGATAAAGGAGCCTATTTCCAGATAATCCGAAGAAATACGATATTGGCAACCGTTTAAGCGCTCCTGCCCTTCTATCACCAGTTTATTGGAACCAAGGCCGCTTATTTGCGCGCCCATGGCGATGAGCAAATTACAAAGCCCCTGCACATGGGGCTCGCAGGCGGCATTGCGGATAATGGTGCGGCCCTTGGCGAGAGCAGCCGCCATAATGACATTTTCCGTGCCGGTAACCGAGGGTTGATCGAGAAAAATATCCCCGCCGGTAAGTTCGCCGGCTCTAAGCCTAAAGAGCTGATCGGCCTCAATAGAGGCCCCAAGTGCAGCCAGGCCTAAAAAGTGGGTATCGAGACGCCGGCGGCCCAAAACATCACCGCCCGGCGGCGGCATGGTCACCTCACCGACTCTCGCCAAAAGCGGGCCGGCCAAAAGGATAGAAGCTCTAAGACGCCGGCAGAGGTCAAAGGGCAATTTGCCGCTAGCTACACCGCGATTGCAAATAGTTACAGTATTTTTATCATGCCACTCCACCGAAGAGCCAAGTTCTTCAAGAATTTGCAATATCACCAGTACATCGGCAATCACCGGCACATTGTAGAGCGTCACCGGGTCATCGGTGAGTAGTGTCGCGGCAATTATCGGCAGAGCTTCGTTCTTGGAACCGCTCGGTTTTAGTGTGCCGCTTAGTTTGTTGCCGCCCTCAACAACGAATTTATCCATTTTTTACCTCTAAAACCGCTCCGGCGCCGGTTAAGCACAAATCAAGTGCCAATTAGTGGCGCAAGGCTTATAGCATGACCAAGCGGGAGAGACAATAGCGCAAAAAGTCACATTTTTTACTCTTTTTTCAAACTCATATTCGGCTATAATCAGTTGCTCTTTCCGCATGGCCTAAGTAGCCCCGGGAGAGCTGACTATGCACAGGGAGTTTTAGCATCATGAAAAAGCTTTATTATTCAGCACTTATTATAACATTTTTACTTACTTCCTGCGCCAACAGGCGGGTTGTAATAGACCAAGGCCAGGGTGATGACAAATCAGCTACGTCCCTCTGTGAGGGCACCGGCGGCACTCTCGATGG
Source organism: Deltaproteobacteria bacterium (assembly GCA_016283195.1). Classification (GTDB taxonomy): domain Bacteria; phylum JAEEML01; class JAEEML01; order JAEEML01; family JAEEML01; genus JAEEML01. The sequence goes on from JAEEML010000079.1 coordinate 2,451, forward strand.
TTTTATCTGCACTTGTAGCGGCGAAAAATGCGCCCCCGGCCTCTGGTGCGATATCACCGGCAAGTGCGCTACCGGCCAGGAGCTTTCGGCCGATGCTTTATGTGTCGCCAGCGGCGGCGTGGCTCAGGATGGAAAGTGCGTCTGCAGCGGCGAAACATGTGCCGCCGGCGCTTTATGCAACCTTGATACTAAAAAATGCCCGCAAAGTGCCATAAATGACACCACTTTTGCCGATTTATGCACCGTCTCCGGCGGGGAGATGGCCGGCGAATTTTGTAAATGCGCCGGGGAAATTTGCGCGGCCGAACGCATCTGCACTGCCGATGGCGTTTGCTCTACGGAAGATGCGCCGGAAACAACTACCACCTGCATTAACGGCCCCAATTATGTGGGTATGCTGCGCACCTGCATCGGCGAAGCCTGCACCGTTAAAGAATGTTCTGTTAAAATGGGTGATAACGATGTGCCGGTTTCCTGTAGCGGCACTACATGCGGCACCTGCCTTAATTATAAAACCACCTGCGAAGATGATACCGATCCCGCAAAGGGCGGCAGCATCTTTACCTGCCGCGAAGGAAAAAAGGTCCTTATACGCGAGTGCGAAAATAATTTCTCCTGCCTGGCCAAAACTTGCAGCGACCCGGGCTGCGCCGGCGAATTATTATGCGGCGAGTGCCACGAAGGCGAGTTTAGATGCGAAAACGGCAATGTTCCCGAAAACTTCAATTATCTTAATCACTCAGGTGCCAATATCACTCTTCCTCAGGGCTTCATTACCGGTATGCGCTCAAAATGTATAGGCGGCCAATGGCAAAAATTGGCTCTTGATGATCCGGAAAACTGCTTTTTCGGCCATTTGCCGGATAATAAGTTGCCGTCAATAAAAGTCGGTACAGAAGATATTGTTACTGTTTACGGCTATAATTCGTATGGCTCTTCGACAGGTCGGAAATATGCCGTCTCGTCATGTATGGAAGATGGCATAAACTGCGGAGAATGTACATATTCTTTTGCCTATTGCAGCGGCTCAAAATATTATACCTGCTTAAAAGGCCGGGTGGAAGAGAGCCTCTGTCAGGGTAGCGGCGGCATGTGTTATAGCAACAACAGCTGTTATGCTTACAGTACCGACGCCTATTGCACCGGCAATAGTTGCCAAAATTGCAAATCTATCTGTAACTGGTAATTTTCTAAAGCTCCGCTGCGTGGTA
>JAEEML010000013.1 GCA_016283195.1 Deltaproteobacteria bacterium
AAGAGTTACCAAGTGGCGGCCACCAAATATCAACAAGTATTCGGCGACCCGGATAACGGCTTTATTCGCCCGGAATACGGCCTCTCCCATGGTTACAATTTTGAATTCCACTGGGGTCTCTTTAAAAACCGCCGCTCGGCCAAACAAATTGCCGCCGGTTTCGGTATCAGCGATTCCACCCGGCCTTATGACACCAGTCTCTACTTCCATTTGGAATTCCCCATGCTGGGCTGGCTCCAACTCTTCGGCTCATACATGGTCTTTGATGCCGATAGCATAAAAACGGCCTTTACCGATACCTCCAGCATGGTCATCATGGGCGGCCTCAGGTTACAGATTTTGCCCTTCCTCTTTATCAACGCCCATTACGCTCATACTTTCCGCGTCCTGGCCACTCCGGGCAGCGAGATTCATTTAGGCAACGACCGCATTCTCGACAGTGCCGGCAAAGCCTCGGCTATCTTCCCGCAAGACGACCTCTATGAGCCGGTGCACACCTTCATGGTGGAACTGGAATTTGGTTGGGAGCTCAAGCACAAGAGCAAAAAGGATAAAACGAGCAAGAAGGATAAGTAAGGAGTTTTCTTATGAAATATTATAAATATATCAGTGGATTAAGCCTCAGTCTTTTGGCTGCCTGCACTGCGGTTCCCTACACGGATATCGGCTATTTAAACCCCGGCGAAGCTTGTACGCAAACTTATTTTTGCCCGGCCGGCTACGAATGTAGCGAAGGTTTTTGCACCGCCATTTCCGATCCCGATGTCAATACCTATAAAGGCAAATCCTGCGATAAACACAGCGATTGTTGCCAAGACAGCGAGGGCGACGGCAACTGCATTAATGAAAACGGCCTATATTGCGGCACCCAAAAACGCTGCACCACCACTCCCGGTTCCGGCGAAAATGCGCCCTGTTTTCTCGATGTCGATTGCCAGGCACCTCTCGTTTGCAGCGGCGCCACTTCCACTTGCGTTAAAGTTATCCCCGGCGAAAAGGGCAACAAGGATCTCGGGGAAAATTGCACTGCTCTCGATGATTGCCGCCGCCCTTATCTTTGTTCCATGATGGGCATCACCCATACTTGCGAAAAATTGCCCTTCTTCAAAGGGGCAGTTTGCACCGCTTCCGACCGCGAATCGGGGCCATACCGTTTTTATTACGAATTACCAAAAACAGAAGATAGCGCCAGCGACGAAGGCACCGGCGAATTTTACCGCCACCCCTTCCCCAGCAATGTACGCCTCACCAAAGAGGGCAAAGTTTACCTGGATGACCACCCCTCACCGGGCGAAGTTTTAGGCGTTGATGTGGCCGCCAAATATATTGAATCAGCCAAAGAGGTGGTTTCCGGCTATGCCTTAAATCAGCCCATATTCTTCCGGGCCAGCGACTTTTTCCAAAAGGCCTCTATTTGTCTCGATGACGGCAGTATTTACCCGGAACTGGCCGACGGCGACAGTGATGCCTACTGTGAAAATGGCGGAGCACCTACTGTGTATTTGGTAAATATCGATAAAAAATCCACCAATTATGCCCAACACCGGCCTGTAGAATTGCGCCTGGTGAAACCGGCCACTCAATTTACTTGCCAAAATCTTTTGGGTATTGCTCCCTTGACCGGCCACCCGCTGGAGCCGGCAACAACTTATGCTGCCATTATCACCACCGGGGTACATGATGCCATTCATAAGAGCGCACCGGTACAAGATACCCTTTTTGCCGCCGCTCTTAATCCCACTCCGGAAGTGCCACAAAAAGTGGTCACCGCCAATCAGCCGCTGAAAGAATATCTGGCCGATAAAAATATCGATCCGGCAACTATTGCCGTGGCTGCGGTCTTCACCACCGGTAAGCCGACGGAAATAGGCAAAAAACTCTATAACGCCATCACTAAAATGACCGATGTACCCAAATTTAACGCTGATGCCTTTTCCTGCGAAAATCCACCGGCCTCTTACATTTGCCACCAAGGGGAAAACGCCCAAGTCATTGCCTCCAGAAGCTGTGGCTCAAGCGATACCCGTTTTTATGAAATACATGGTACTTATAAAGCGCCGGCCTTTCAAACCGGCTATCGCCCATATCTCTTAACCGGCGGCCAAATAAACTTAAATGCCCAAGGCGAGCCGCAAAAATACAAAGATGAGACCATGTGCTATGCTTTAACTATTCCCAAAGACAAAGATAAGCCGGAAAATGGCTGGCCGGTTATTGTCTATGCTCACGGCACCGGCGGTAATTACCGTTCATTTGTCACCGATGAGCTGGTAGGTATTTATACCGACCTCGGCTTTGCCGTCATCAGCTTTGATAACGTCATGCATGGCCCACGCCAGGATCCAAGCTATGACCCCAGCAAGTGGAATCCGGCGCTCTGGAGCCTGGACAATGCCGGCAATCTCTTTTTTAATCCAATAAATCCGCAGGCTTCGCGCGATAATATTTTACAAGGCGGCGCCGATTTAATCTCTTTAACCCGCCTGGTGGCGAGCAGCCATCCCAGTGTTGACGGCCTGAATATTTCTTTTGATAAAGATAATATTTACTATTTGGGCCACTCGCAGGGTACCACCATCAACGGCCCGTTTTTAGTTAATGATACCATCACCAAAGGAGCCATTTTGAGCGGTGCCGGTGCCGAGCTGGCTATTTCCGTTTTGCACAAAAAGAAACCCATAGACCTGGGCGGCACCATGAGTAATCTTTTAGGCGACCAAAACATTTCGCGGGTAAATCCCATTATGGGCATTTTGTCACTCCTCTTTGCCGAAGTAGATACTTTAAGCTACGCCAGCGGTTTTGTCACCACGCCGGAACGCCAGCCGCGCCCGCTCATCATGTTTTCCGGTATTGATGACAGCTATTCTCCCAATGAAGCCCAGGCCTCGCAAATTCAGGCTATGGGAGTACCGCTGGCCGGTACGGTCATTCGCCAGATTCCCGATGTGCCCCTAACCGGCGATGCCACCCTTACCACCACCACACTTAACGGCCAGACTATAGATGTAGCGGCGGCGGCCATTCAATATCAGCCGGAAGAAGAGAGCGACGGCCACTTTGTACTCTTTAAAAATGATGATGCCAAAGAAGTATTAAGACATTTTCTCTCTACCGCTCTTAGTGGCCATGCGGAGATAAAACCATGAAAAAATCAAGCTATTTATCAATAATCTGTAGCGCGGCACTTTGCGCTGTTTCCGCTCTTTCCTGCGATAGCGGCGGCTTGCCGGTAAAACTCGTCATCGACGAATATACCATGGATATAAATGTCGATAATATTATGGCCAGCGCTTTGGTAGATATGCAAAACCGGGGTTTAATCAGCCCCAATACCGCCGTCTTTCCCATTTTGTGGCCGGAGAGTTTGCCTGCCGTTAATTTTCTCAAAGACTTTGTCACCGAACCGGCACAATTTGATTTAACACCGGAAGAAGGCAGCCCGGAAGCCGAAAAATACGGCGATATCGGCACAGCCACCAAAATGGTTAAGCGCATTGATATAGACCGCATGGTTATTCGCTTTGATGTCAATAGCTTAACTTGGGATTCGCCGGAGCTTTTAATTCAGGTGGCCGGCGATAAAAATGCCAGTGCAGAAGACCGCCTGGCCTGGCGCACCATCGGTATAGTGCCCGCTAAACCGGCCGGCTGGGTAGGAGATATGGATTTTGAGTTTGTCCCCGGCGGTGAGCGTTATCTAAAAACACAGCTCATGGAAAACGAAAAGGAATTTGCTGTGCGCATTCGTAGCGCTCTTAATTTAAAGCTGGCACCGGGCAATAAGCTCCCGGCCGGTAAATTAAAAATCCGCCTTATCATTGCCGGCACTTTCTTTGTCGATGCCAAAGAAGCCATCGGCACCATCACCGATGAAGTAAGTAAAGCCAAAGAGGGCGAAGGCGAAGAATAATTCTGCCAATTAAAGCCAGCCGAAAAACGCCATTTTTTTGACCCCCAAGCCCAAGCGGGCCATAACTAAAGAGCCTTTTCGGAGGGGGCAAAGATGGAAGCTATTTTTCAAACTAAAGCCGGTTCTTTTACACATCTCTATGAAAGGCGCTCATCAGCCAGAAGCGGAGCCGCGCTTACGGCAATGGCTCTCGATGGCCGCAGCGATTTACGCATTCTCGATATCAGCATGGGCGGTATGCTGGCCATTTCGCCTACCACCCGCCTTCCCGGGTCGCTTTTTAAAGTGCGCATTAATTTTGAAAAATTGGGCGAATCTATCGATCTTTGGGCCAAAACTTTGGACTTAAGGCCCACTGCCGGCGGCGAAGTTGCTCACAAAATTGAATTTTGTTACTTAACGCCCAAAGCCACTTTGCTGCTTTACCGCCATCTGGACAGCACGAGAAACGAGTGGAAATAATCTTTTAAAGGCTAAATATTTTGGCCGAATAGCTTGCTAAACATTTTTCAGAGCTATAAAATACCGTGCGCGTTGCTTAAGGAATTGCCTTTAGACAACCGGGGGGAATATGGCCGAAAATTTTGACCTTAAAAGAGTGCAAAAACGCCTATTGGAAATGGCCGTAAAAATTGCCTCTATCCTGGAAAAGCATGAAATTCCTTATACTATAGCGTTTGGCACTCTTTTGGGAGCCGTGCGTCACGGGAACTTTATCCCCTGGGATGACGATTTTGATTTTTTCCTCTTCTCAGACACCTATGAAAAAGCCATGGGCCTCCTTTCTAAGGAACTACCTGCCGATATGTTCCTGGAAAACGAGCAAACAGAGCCCAAATATTTTCATGCCTGGGCCCATGTAAAAGATCTGAATAGCGAATGCCGCTGTGAGCACTATCCTCATGATGAGCTCTATTCGCACCATGGCATCAGCGTGGATCTTTACAAGCTCACCAGGATTAAAGAAAAGGATTTTGCCAGGTTTCGTTATGTGGAGGCCCTTGCCTACATTGAGCGCCGCCGGGCTCTCGGTTTTATCACTGAAGAAGATTTTAAAAAGCGCCGGGCCGCTTACGAGAGCCGTCTGGAGAGCGAAAAGAGCGAATCCACAGGCGATTTGCTCGCCTACCCGTTTGATATCGGCAAACAATATCCAGAAGATGTTTTTCCGTTAAAACGTTACAAAATTGGCGCCTCAGAATTTTGGGGGCCGGCCAATCCCGATCGCATTTTAACCATGCGCTATGGAAATTATCGGGAATTGCCGCCGGCAGAAGCCAGAATTCCTCATTATAATTCCGTTAAATTTTTGCATAAGGCCATGGACACATGAAACGCGTCATTACTTACGGTACATTCGACCTCCTGCATTATGGGCACATCAACTTGCTGCGGCGGGCCAAAGCCCTGGGCGATTACCTCGTTGTGGCACTTTCTACCGATGAATTCAACTGGAATGCCAAACAAAAAAAATGCTATTTCAGCTACGAAAAGCGCAAACAGCTCTTGGAAGCCATTCGCTACGTTGACCTGGTCATCCCGGAAGAAAGCTGGGAACAAAAGAAAACCGACATCAAAGAATACCATATTGACACTTTTGTCATAGGCGATGATTGGGCCGGAAAATTCGATTTTCTAAAAGAAAGCTGCGAGGTCGTCTATCTTCCCCGCACCCCGGAAGTCAGCACCACACAAATAAAAAAAGATTTGGAGAATAAATAGTTATGGGCGCCACGCAAACTATAAAACATTTCCTCTGGCCTTTTTACAAAACCATTTTTAAAACCCACGTTGAAAATAAGCGCCTAAAAAAAGAAAACGAAGAATTAAGATATCAAATTAAATATTTAGAGCGCCATTTTGATATCGGCAAAATGAAACCGGCCAGCGGCCTCTTAAGAGAAATTCAGCTAACCGAAGTGGAATTTGCCGCCCACATTCTGGATTTATTAAAGCCTTATAACATTCCGCTCTACCTGGAAGGCGGAGCACTCCTGGGAACGGTGCGCCACGGCGGCTTTATCCCTTGGGACGACGATGTCGATCTCGCCATGGCCCACAAAGACTATTTCAAACTGCTGAAAATATTTGAGAAAGATGCCAATTTTATTGTAATAGATTCAAGGCAAAAATCCGGTAATTATTTGGAATATTATGACAAACAAATTCGGGCCAATCCAAATAAAAATATAGTAATAAGGTCGCCCACCTGCACACATATTTTTAATGGCACCTCAATAAGAGATGCCAAAAATCTGGAGCTTTTCCCCAATGATTTTTTAAAGGAAAGAGCCACAGAAAAAGAATTTTTAGCTTTTAGAGAGAAAGTAAATGTTTTCATAAACGGCCCGGCCACCTGGAGAGAAATTTTTGATTTTTATGATACCGCCTGGCAGGAATGCGGTCTATATTCGGCCAAACCAACCTCGCGTGTGGCTCATGGGCTGGGTAATTGGGTCTTTACCGAATACGCTTTTCACGGCTTTAGAAAGTTTGAGGATATATATCCTCTTAAAACGATAACTTTTGAAGGCTATGAATTTCCCTGCCCGGCCAATATTGAGGCCAGTCTTATCAGCGTCTATGGCAATTCTTGGCGCGAGTACCCGCAAAATATAGGTTTTCCGCTCTCTACAATGGAAAAGAACAAATATTATAAAGCGGCCGGAGAGCCGCTGATTAAATATCAGGATTTTTAAAACATTCTCTAAAACAGTAAACTTGAGGTTTTGCTTAAATGAAAAGCATAAAACAAGCTATTAAAAACCGTCTCCGGCCTTTTTATAAAACTCTTTTTAGAGCCCGCGCGAAAAATAAAATTTTAAAAAAAGAAAATGCCGACCTTAAATATCAGCTAAATTATCTTGAGCACCATTTTGATATCGGTGATATGAAGCCGGCTATGGGCGTCTTGCGGGAATTTCAGCTGGCAGAAGTGGATTTTGCCAGAAATATTTTAGATATATTAGAGCCTTACAACTTAGAGCTCTATCTGGAAGGCGGGGCACTCTTGGGGGCCAAACGGCACCGGGGCTTTATTCCCTGGGATGACGATATCGATATCGCCATGGCCCGTTCGGATTATAATAAGTTGTTACAAATTCTAAAAACCGATGCCCATTTTGTCTGGATTGATTCCAGCCAAAAAAGCGGTTATTATTCCGAATATTACGACAAATTGATTAGAGCCAACCCCCATAAAAATATTGTTGTCAGAACTCCGCACTGTATGCACGTTTTTAACGGCACTTGCTTGAGAGACGCCAGCAATCTGGAATTTTTCCCCAATGACTTTTTAAAGGAAGAGGTAACCGAAGCGCAATATCTCGCGACAAGAGATAAATTCATTAATTTCATGCGCAAAAAACATTCCTGGCAGGAAATTTTCACTTACTATGAAACCAAGTGGCAGGAAAGCGGCCTCTACTCCCTGGAGCCGACATCGCGCATTGTCCCCGGCCTTGGCAACTGGGATTTAATAATGTATGATTTTCATGGTTTTAGGCGTTATGATGATGTGTACCCGCTAACAACCATCGAATTTGAGGGCCGGAAATTTCCGTGTCCCAATAAGGCTCTGGCCATTCTGGAAAGGGAATATGGCAAAAATTGGCGCGATTACCCTAAAGATATCGGCATTCCGCACACACTCTTAGATAAGAACACCTACTTTTCCATGATTGGCGAGCCGCTAATTGATTATAAAGATGTCTAAGGCCATGACCGAACCCGAAAGAATAGTGGCAGAAGGCACCATCCCGCCGGATTTTTTAAAAGAAGAAATTCTCTGCGAGTTTCA
>JAEEML010000080.1 GCA_016283195.1 Deltaproteobacteria bacterium
AAGTGTTGAGATTATTTCGCCCTATAACCTGCCGGAAGTTTATAGCGAGAAAGAGAGTATTTGCGATATCAAAGCCATCAGCGAAAGCGGGAAGATTATCGACATTGAAATGCAGGTGTTACGGAGGGATGATTACATCGACCGCTCCCTTTATTACTGCGCGCACAACTTAAGCTCCCAGCTTGAAAGAGGTAAATCTTATAGCGACCTGCACCAGGTAATTTGCATCAGCATTCTGGACTTTGACCTCTTTCCTGACGATGAGGAGCCCCACCACACCGCCCAAATGGTTGACCGTATAACCGGGGAGCCCTTAAGTGAAAAGATGGCTATCCACTTTCTGGAGCTCCAAAAAGCGGAAAAATATGCTAATATTACGGCCGAACTTGCTGCCTGGGTGCGCTTTTTTGCCCATGCGCACGAGGAGGGTTACATGGAAAGCGCGGTTTCGGCCATTGGTGAGGCCCATAGCTTTTATCTGGAATTACTGAATAACACCAAGCTGGTGGGAGTGGCTGCCGACCGCGAACGAGCTTATCGTGACTGGGTCTCGCTGATTAAAATCAAGGAAAAGAATGATAAGAAAATAGCCGAAGCCAAGAAGAGGATAACCGAAGACGAGAAGAGAATAGCCAAGGACAAGAAAGAGGTAGCCAAGGACAAGAAAGAGGTAGCCAAGGACAAGAAAGAGGTAGCCAAGGACAAGAAAGAGGTAGCCAAGGACAAGAAAGAGATAGCCAAGGATAAGAAAGAAATTGCCAAGGATAAGAAAGAAATTGCCAAGGACGAGAAAGAGCTGAACAAAATCCGACTTCAGTTGGAGCAAAGAGAAACAGCGCTGGCAACTAAAGAAAAGCAAACAATCGATCAAGGAAAACATGAGAAAGCCCTAGCTCTGGCTAAAAAATTCATGGCTCTTGGCCACAGTAAAGAGGAAGCGGCCGAGTTTGCGGAAATTGATGTAAAATTGCTTGATTAGCCAGGAATATTCGTTTTTGTCCGGCCGTTAATTTTATAAGAAATCTATTGATAAAAGCTAAAGAGTATCTTCCAGATACTGCCACTTGGTTCCAAAATATTGCGATCGCCGCCGGAAAGAGGGCATAACTAAATGTTGCGGATAAAAAAAAGCCCCGTTTCCGGGGCTTAAAATTAAATATGGTGGGCAGAAAGGGGTTTGAACCCTTGGCTCCCGGCGTGTAAAGCCGATGCTCTCCCGCTGAGCTATCCGCCCAATGCCCCGCCTTTCTACTCTATCTATCCAAAGAGTGCAAGAGTTTTTTTAAGCTTATTTGTTTATAGAGAGATCAAGGCTGTGAAAACGATTTTGCGCTTTAGCAAGACCATCAATAATGAGAGCTTCAAGAGCTTGCATGGCCGCTATTTTTACTTCATTAAAAATGGGCAGCTCATGGCTATTAAAATCACCCAAAACAAAATCGGCACCTACACCCGGGGCTTTGCCGATGCCCACGCGCAGGCGGTAAAAATCGGCACCAATGTGGCTGATGATGGATTTTATGCCGTTGTGGCCGGCTGCGCCGCCGCCCATTTTCAGACGCAGCTGCCCCAGCGGTAAATCCATCTCATCGTGAACGACGACAATATGACTTGGATCAATATGGTAAAAACGGGCAGCTTCGCCCACCGCCTGGCCGCTCAAATTCATAAAGGTGAGCGGTTTTAAGAGCTGACAGGTAGCGCCGTTTCTGCTGTTGATTTTAGCGCCCAGAGCATTGGTGCGCTCACTGCGCCAAGAGGCACGCTCGGCTTCAGCCAGAGCATCCAAAACCATAAAGCCTACGTTATGGCGGCTTTTTTCATATTTGGGCCCGGGATTACCAAGGCCGGCAATAAGCCATAGAGAAGCACTCTCAGCCATCTGACAAGACCTAGAAACCTAGAAGAGATGTTAAAGAAAGGAAATGTAGATTACTTAGCTGGAGCGGCAGCCGCAGCATCGGCTGACTTAGCCGCCGGAGTATCGTCGCCAACCACTTGGCAAACAACCAAAGTGATGCGCTCCGGAGTAACGGCTTTTACGCCTTCAGGCAAAGTGACATCGCGCACGTGGATAGATTGGTTAATATCCAAATCATCAACGGGCACAGTAATTTTGAGCGGCAGATTAGCCGGTAAACACTCAACTTCAAGAGCAAAGCGTTTGAATTCGAGCATACCGCCAGAAAGAGCCACACCTTTTGAACGGCCGGTGAAATCGATCGGCACTTTGGCATGGATGGGGGCGTTCATATCAACAGCCAAGAGGTCAACATGGGTTAATTTGTTGCCCAAAACTTCTTTTTGATAGGCTTGCATCATAACGCTGTGTTTTGTGCCATCGTCAAGTTTCAAATCAAAAATAGCATTGCGGCCAAACTCGGTTTTGAGGCCGTTTTTCAGTGAAACCGGGTCGATATAAAGAGGAATGGCCCCTTCGATACCATGCCCGTAGCAAACAGCCGGGACAAACCCTTGACCACGCAATTTGCGAGCGACACCTTTACCGGTTTTCTCACGCTTATTACCATTAAGTTCCTGAATAATCATCTTACTACTCCCTCACGACAGAACTAGCGCCTGTAACGCGAATAACGCGGAGGGAAAGCTAGTAAGACTAGAGATAAAAGTCAAGGTCTTTTTTAATCCTCACGCTTATTTTCTGAAAGTAGCACTGGATTAGCCTCTTTTTGGGTGCTATAAGCCGTAAGTCCCCGGCAAAACGTTTGGGGAAGAATAGTTTTGGATGCTTTATGGATAAGACAATTTTGCGTATGCTGCGCTATGCCGTGCCCCATATCGGGGCTTTTATTCTGGCCTTTTTTTTCATGATTCTTTTGGCTTTAACTTCCACTATATATGCTTTTTTGGCCGGGCCGGCTTTGCGCTATGTTTTAACCGGTGATTTTTCGGCACTTTTTAAAGAGACGAGCGGCGCTTATCGCTCTTATATAGCTTATTTGCCCGCCTCACTTTTAGACTGGATTCAATCTATCGACCAAAAAAGCGCACTTTTAATTTTTCCGGTGGCCATTTTGGTAACTGCCGTTTTTAAGGGTATAGCCCAAACCGGCCAATTCCATTTAACCGGCGTCATTGCCCAAAAAATTCTCTTAAAGCTGCGCACCGAGCTCTTTGACCACATTCTCACCATGCCGCCGGCCTTTTATGTAAAAATGCGCCAGGGAGACCTCGTGACCCGCCTGGTGCAGGACGGTCACATGGTGGAGCAAGCCCTCTTTTACGGCGTGGCGCCGCTTATCAGGGATACACTTACGGTTATTGCCCTTATCGGCTTTTGTTTTTGGCTGGACCCTTATCTTTCTCTGATAATATTTTTAGTGGTGCCGGCCTGCTGCCTGCCCATTGTGCGCTTTAGCAAGTGGCTGAAAAAAGTCTCTTCCAAAGGGCAAAACGCCCTTGGAGAAATGAGCGCTTTGAGTTCCGAAATAATTGGCGGCATGCGGGTGGTTCAGGCTTTTGGCATGGAAGATCACGAGAGCCGGCGCTTTAAAAATCTGGCGCTTCGCTATTTAGCAGAAATGCGCAAAAGTTATTTTATCCGCGCCGTGCGCACCCCAATTATGGAGATTATGGGCGCTGCCGGTCTCGCTGCGCTCCTTTGGTGGAGCGGTGCTTCTCTTACGGACGGCTCGCTTGATGCTTCGCATTTTATCAGCTTTTTTGTGGCCATTGTGATGATGTATGACCCCTTGAAACAGCTGGGCCGCGTTGGTGAATATATGGCTCAGGGCGCCGCTTCGGCCGAGCGCATTTTTGCCGTTCTCGATGAGCCGGCGGCTATAAAGAGCCCAAAAAAGCCGGCGGAGTGGCATACCTTCACCTCTATGGTGGAGTGCCAAAATCTCCACTTTGCCTATACTCCGGATAAAGAGGTGCTCTTAGGCCTTAGTTTAAAGGTGAAAAAGGGGCAGACGGTGGCCGTTGTGGGGCGCAGCGGAGCCGGTAAAACAACTCTCGTAAATTTATTGCCGCGCTTTTATGAAGTAAATAGCGGCGAAATTCTCATCGACGGTCACAATATAAATACTCTGGATTTAAAGGCCCTGCGTCACAATCTCGCTATTGTCACCCAAGATACCGTGCTCTTTAACGATACGGTTTTTAATAACATCCGTTACGGCCGCGAAGAGGCGACAAACGAAGAGGTGTTTGCCGCTGCCAAAGCTGCTTATGCCGATGAATTTATAAAAGAATTACCCAGTGGCTATGAGACGGTCATCGGCGAGCGCGGCGTTATTTTGAGCGGCGGCCAAAAGCAGCGCCTTGCTATTGCCCGTGCGCTTTTAAAGGATGCACCGCTTCTTATTCTGGATGAAGCCACCTCGGCTCTCGGTATCGAAAGCGAGCGCATGGTGCAGAAAGCTATAGATAATTTGCTCTCCGGGCGCACGGCTATTGTAATTGCCCACCGCCTCTCTACCATCAGGCAGGCCGATGATATTATTGTCCTTGATGGCGGCCGGGTAGCTGAGGAGGGCAGCCATGAGGAGCTCATTAAAGCCGGCGGGCTTTATGCTCATTTGTATGAATTGCAATTCGGCGAGGAAGTAGCGGATTCTCATGAAAAAAATTGATATAAAAACTTTGGCCGGCGCCTGGGGAAAGCTGGTTTTAAAATACCGCTGGCCGCTGATTGTTCTCGCGGTTATATTATTTGGCATAACTTTTTACTTTCAGCGCCTGGTACCGATGGAGTCTTCAGTGGAAGATATGGTGCTCTCCGATGACCCCGACCGCCTGGCCCTTGAGCGCTTTAGAGATATTTTTGGTTCCGACCAAATTCTTATTGCTGTTTTCAGCGGCATAGATTTAAACGAGCCTAAGGTTTACGATGCCATAGAGAATTATCGCCGTACTCTCTGCGCCGCCGCCGATTTTCAAGATTGTCTGGCTATTACCAATATAACAGATGTTACTGGGCGTGACGGTGAAGTGCTGGTAGAGCCCCTCCTTACCAAGTTGCCGGCTGATAACGAAGAAGCTAAAGCCATTTTTAATAAAGCCCTCAAAAGGCGCGATTATTTAAACCTTTTTTACAATGAGAGCGGCACGGCGGCGGCAGTTATTGCCCGCCTGAATCCGCCCCGGGGCGAGCGCGAGCAAAAATATTATCAGGATAAAGTTTATAATGAGGCCCACCGCCTGGCCGCAAGCCAGGACTTTAGCGGCTACAATATCTATCTCGCCGGCAATCCCATTATAAAAAAAGATCTTTCTGACTATCAGGCCTACGACCTTAAGCGCTTTATGTTTGTTTTATACGGTATGTTGGTGCTCTTTTTGGCCCTTACCCACCGCCGTCTGCCCGGTGTGGTTTTGCCTCTTTCCATTGTGGTCTTAACGCTCTATTCGCTTATGACCATTATATATTTTACCGGCAAGCCGCTTTCTATTGTCGGCTGTATTTTGCCGCCTCTCATGCTTGTTTACGGCATTTCTATTGCCAGCCATATTTATATTCGTTACACCGAGTGGCTGCAGCGGTGCGCTTTTGAAAAAAATAAAGCTTTAGTCGGGGCCTTGGCTTCGGTCATCGGCGCCTGTTTTTATAATGCTCTTACCACGGCCTTTGGCTTTGGTGCCAATACCATTTCCGATATTGCCCCGGTGAAGGATTTTGGCATCAGCGCCGCTATCGGCGTACTTTTGGCGCTTATTGTTTCTTTCCTTTTTGCTCTCCCCATTCTTTCGCTCTTTCCGCCACCTAAGCCGCTGGCGGTTTCCGGAGAAAAAAAGAGCGATCCTATCGGCCAGATACTTAAATTTGTTTCGGCCTTTGTGCGCCGCCGCTATAAGTGGATTTTAGCCAGCAATCTCTTTATTTCGGCCATAGCTATATACGGCATGACGCAAATAAAAGTAGAAACTAAGCTGATAGAATATTTTAATCCCGATACACCGATTTATCAGGCTTATCATGAAATAGAAAAAGATTTGGCCGGTATTTCCAGCATTGAGGTGGTTTTTGAGGGGGCTGCCGAGCAAATAAAAGATCCGGTTGTTTTAAAGCAACTTGCTAAATTTAATAATGAATTAAGGCAAAATGAGCATATTAGAAACAGCACTTCTCTTGCCGATTATGTTATGTTGATGAATAGAGCTCTTTGGGACGACGACCCTAGTGAATGGCGCATCCCGGATAAAAAAGAGGCTATAGCCCAGCTCCTTTTGTTATATGAATCATCGGAATTTGCCGCCGACCTTTGGCGCTATGTCAGCGAAGATTACAGCTCGGCCCGCATTGCCGCTCGTGTCGATAGCATCAGCAGCTCGGCTCTTGTGGCTATGGTCAAAGATATTAAAGAACAGGCTAAGGAGCTGGAAAACACTCTGCCGGGGGTAAAAATTGCCGTTACCGGTTCCGGCGTTATTTATGCCAACATGGTTAATTCGCTGGTTTTGGGGCAGGTTAAAAGTTTTGGCCTTTCGCTTTTGCTCATAACCATTTTGATGATTATTATTGCCGGCAATGTGCCTGTTGGTCTCGTTAGCCTCATTCCCAACCTTATTCCCATTTTGATTGTTATGGGCATTATGGGCTATTTTCATATTTCCCTCGATGCCACAACCGCTATGGTAGCTCCTGTGGCGCTCGGCATGGCCGTTGACAGCACCATTCATTATATGGTGCGCTTTAGACGCGAGTGTCTTTTAAACGGCCATGACTATCTAAAAGCCACCGACACCACTATCTCCACCATCGGCCGAGCTATGATGGCTACCTCCCTGCCGCTTGCCGGCGGCTTTTTTGTGTTGCTACTCGCCTCTTTTATGCCCACTTACTATTTTGGCATGCTTTCCGGTACCATTGCGCTTCTCGCTATGTTTTATGATCTCTTTGTTACGCCCTCGGCGCTTTTACTTTTAAAGCCGCTCTTTAAGGAGCATAAAAAGAGTGCATTATAGCCCGCTAATGAAGAAAAATAATTTGCTTATAAGGCCGGCAGAACGAGTACAAAGCGGCCTTCTTTATCGCTTATAGCCCGCCCCAAAAGCTGCGGTACGCCGCTTGTGGTTACATCAGGTGAATAAATATCTATTTTAGCTTCGGCAACGGCTTTGCCGTTTAGCGTCACAAGGCCCTCGGTAAGCTGCGCTTTAGGCAAAAATATATGGTGCTGCCCACTTTTTAAAAGGCGAATAAATTGGCGGACGCGCGGCAAAAGTGCAGAGGGCGGCGGAATAACTTCCAGATAATAGTCGCCGTGCTCCAATTTTAGAGTGTATTGGCCCTGGTTATTGCTGTGTGTCACTTTTGCGGGGCTTTTGAAAAGCTCGGCAGACTGGCTGCTATAAATCGGGATGGCAGTTATCTGGGCATTGGCTATTGGTTTTTGCTCGCGGCTGTCTATTACCGTGCCGCTTAAGGTAAGAGCCGGCTCCAAAATCAGGCTAAAGCCTTCGCTGCTGCCGTCTTTGGGCAGGATAAGAGATAAGATAGATCTATTGTAATTGTCGGCTACAGCGGTAATAACAGCCAGCTGTTCACCCCAGACATTTAAGACAAAGCGCCCATCTTGTTTGGAGTTGGCCGCCGTGCGGTAACTGCCGCGGCCTAAGGTTTCGATTAAGACCACACTGCCGCCGGAGAGAGGTGCGCCGGAGGAGGTGAGAATTTGGCCCGGTAATTGATAACTTAGAGGCAGTTTCTCGCCGATAAAGACAGTTTTTATAGTAAAATTGTTAAGATCTTTATTGCTAATCGTAAGGTCCAAATCAGGCACCAGCGGATTTTCTTCCCCTTGGCGAATGGCTAAAAAAGCGAGCGAACTGCCATCCCAGCAATTTAAATCATAAGTGCCGTCGGCGCCCGAGTATGAAGTGCCGCAAACGCGTCCGTTTTGGACTTTGCCACTTATTTGGGCTCCGGAAATCGGGCTGTAACTGCCGCTCTCCCATTGTACTGTGCCATGGTAAGAAACCAACTCTTCATGGGGGTAGGCAATAGGATTAAGGTTGGAGCCGTCGAGATGTAGCACCTCTTCGTATATCGGTAGAGCGCGGTTTGTGGGAATGAGAAAGAAGCGATAATCGCCGGCCGGAAGAAGATAAGAAACGGTACTGTCGCTGGCACCGTCATTCACCAGGTGGTAACTGTGGTTATTGCTGAGCCCGGGAACGGTGCGCTCTGCCGCCAGAATGGCTGTGCCGGAGGAGATGCCCTTTACTCTTATCTGTCCCGCTGCCTGGGGGGTCATCTCGATATTAATGAAATTATCAGCTGCCAGATCAAAGGGGCGCAAAATGTGTTCTTCTTTTAAAGAAGTAGTAGCAGGCGGAGTTACCACGGCATAAACGCTCAAAGTGGGTGAGGAGCTGTGGCAAGCGCCGAAAAAGCAGACAGATCCGGCCGCACAATCGCTGCTTTTAGCGCAGAGCGACGTTTCTAGGGGAGTTTCGCAAGCGGTGTAAAGCAATACCAGACATAAAAGGGCCAGTAGGGGAGGCATTATTCTAAACATGGCCCCATATCCCGTCGTACAATAGTCCATGTATAGCGATCTTGCTGCGCGTCCTCGCTTAGCATACGTCCTTCATCGGCAAACGGCCGATCGGTTAAAAGCAATTCCACTACATCAAAAGTATAGCCCTGGTTTTGGGCGGCGGCAAAGTGGTTATTATCTTTGGCCAAAATATGGAAAGAGAGTTCGGCCAAATTGTTGTTATCTATAGCCGCAGGATCGATGGAACCTTCTATATAAATGGCAGGATACAGAGAATAATTAATAAAAACGCGATAATATAGCCTGTCTATATCGGGGTCTTTGGCATAGACGGTGAAATAATATTTGGAGCAGAGGCTATTTAAAATAACCATGGTTTCTTCCGGCGATGGCGAAGCCAGATTATCTACCAGTTTGGGCGGGCGGTTGGTTATATCGGCTTCCACGCTGGGTACATCGCTGGGCAGAACCAAGCAGCCTTTAAAGGCTAAAAGCGATAAGAAAAGCCATAAACGCCACCGCCTCATGGTCAGCCTCTATTCTTCCTCATCAAAAGAGGAGGGCAAAAGCTCGCCTTCGCGCTCCAAATGGCGGAAGATGGTGCGTGGATCAACACCGAGTTCTTTAGCTGTTTTGGTGCGGTTGCCGTTATTGCGCTCTAAAATTTCATTTATATAGCGGCGCTGGAACTCGTCTTTAGCTTGCGCGAGAGGTAAAACCGGCTCATCAGCTTTGTTATCAAGGGCCAAATCCTTTGGTGAAATCTGGCTGTGCTCGGCCATAACAACGGCTTTTTTAAGGGTATTTTCCAATTGGCGGATATTCCCTGGCCAAGAGTAGCGCTTAATGGCGGCGGCCGCTGCCGGGCTAAAATCGCGCACATGGCTTCCATATTCGGCCGCAAATTTTTTGAGAAAATAATGGCTTAAAAGAAGAATATCATCGCCGCGTTCTCTAAGTGGCGGCAGTTCCAAAGCTACCACATTGAGGCGATAATAGAGATCCTCCCTAAAGGTGCCCTCTTTGATGGCGGCGGCCAAGTTCCTGTTAGTGGCCGAAATAACGCGGATATCTACTGTCTCCTGGGCATTGGAACCTAATTTGCAAACAGTGTGTTCCTGGAGGGCCCGCAAAAGTTTAACTTGCAAAGAGAGCGGCAATTCGCCCACTTCGTCTAAAAAGAGGGTGCCGCCGTTAGCTTGCTGAAATTTGCCGTTTCTGGTGGTGAAAGCACCGGTAAAAGCGCCACGCACATGGCCAAAGAGCTCGCTTTCCAAAAGATTCTCCGGAATGGCGCCGCAATTTATCACCACAAAGGGCTTATCGGCTCTATTGGAGCGGCGGTGAATTTCATGGGCAATGAGCTCTTTACCGGTGCCGGTTTCACCGGTGATTAAAAGGGCAATATCGGTGGGGGCTACTTTGCTCACCACGCGGTAAATGGCTTCCATGGCCGGCGCAGCGCCGATGATATCGCCAAAGCGCCGTTCATTGAGCTCTTTGCGCAATGCTTCGTTATCGTCATAGAGAGCCTTTTTTTGCCGCAGATTCTGGATGATGAGGGCCGCCTCAGCGCCAAAAACAGTAAGTATTTCCAGCTGCTCTGTCCCAAAAAGGCTGACTGCCCGGTTGGAGCCGACATAGATAAGCCCCAAAAGCTCGCCGGCCTCCAAGAGGGGGACGCACATTACCGAACAGAGCTTTAAATTCATCACCGAGGCGGCAGCACTAAATTCACTGTTACTTAAAGCATCGGCGACAATTAAAGGCTCCTTATCTTTTACTACTTTGGCCACAATGGTATCGGAGAGCTGACTCATGGCCATGGTGACATCCTGGCGCTCGATATTGCGGGCTAAAACCACTTCCGGCTTCTCTTGTTCAAAAAGCAAAAGAAAGGCTTTATCAGCTTTGGTTAAAGCTATTACCATATCGAGAATGCGCGGTAACATTTCATCGAGGCTTTTAGCGGCCAAAAGCTCTTGCGAAAAAGTGACAATCTGCCTGAAAGCGCTAAGACTCGCACTTTTTTCTTCTTTGGGCTCCGGCGGCTGTTTTTCGTAAAAAGTAAAATTTTGTCCGCCGATGGTGATGACATCGCCCTGGTGCAAAAGCTCTTTTTTGATCTTTTTGCCGTTGATAAAAGTAGGGCGCGAACGCCCGACTACAGCCAGATAATAGGCGTTTTCATCTTTAAAAATGGTGGCATGGTCGGGGGCTACTTCCGGACCTTCTACGATAATATCGTTATCGGTAGAACTGCCCACTCTTGTCAAAATACGAAAAAGGGGTATTTTCTTGGCGGGCGCGCCTTGCGTTGTAGCCTGTTGGAGCAAAAGTGCCATTTTAAGTCTCCTTAGTAGCGGCAACTTTCTACTCTTTACACCAGATTTAAGACGAGGTGAAGTCAAATGAGAGCTGAATATATAGATATCCGGGGGGTAAGAGTGCATAATTTGCAAAATATTTCTCTAAAAATCCCCAAAAACACCTTAACGGTCATCACCGGCCTCTCCGGCTCGGGCAAAAGTTCTCTCGCTTTTGATACCATTTATGCCGAGGGCCAAAGGCGCTATGTGGAATCGCTTTCAGCCTATGCCCGCCAGTTCCTGGGGCTCATGGAAAAGCCCGATTGCGATCTTATCGAAGGCCTTTCGCCGGCTATTGCCATTGAGCAACATGGCCTCTCCAATAACCCGCGCTCAACTGTGGCCACAACAACGGAAATTTACGATTATCTGCGCCTCCTCTATGCCCGCCTGGGCCAGGGCTATTGCTATAAATGCGGCCGCCCCATTGTGGCCAGCACGGTGCAGGAAATTGTCGATGCTCTTCTGGCTATGCCCGAAGGTGAGGTTATTACTCTTATGGCTCCGGTGGTGCGCCGCCAAAAAGGCACTCAGGCCAAACTTTTAGCCAAGCTGCAGAGCCAGGGCTTTGCCCGCCTGCGCATCGATGGAGAAATCTATAATCTGGAAGATAATATTTCACTGGAAAAGAATAATTTCCACAATATAGACGTGCAGATAGACCGCATAAAAATTCGCCCCGGGGTTAAAGAGCGCCTCTCGGAATCGGTGGAACTGGCCCTTAATTTGGCCGGCGGCCTTATTGTTGTGCAGCATCAGGATGGCCGCGAGGAGCTTATGAGCGAGCATGCCAGCTGCCCCGATTGCCACATCAGCTTGCCGGAATTTACCCCCGCGCTTTTTAGTTTTAATAATCCCCAGGGAGCTTGTCCGGATTGCCTGGGCCTGGGCTTTCGCCTGGAATTTGATCCCGCGCTTATTCTTAAAAATCCCGATCTCTCAGTGGCCGCCGGGGCAATAGAAGGCTGGACCGGCCGTCCCTATAATTACTATTATCAGCTGATTTATGAAGTTTTTCGCCATTATGAGGTGGATTTTAACACGCCGTGGAAGGAGCTGCCCGCCGATTTTAGAAAAATTCTCCTCTATGGTAGCGGCGCGGAATTTATCCGTTTTGAGCTGCGCTCAGAGCACATGGAGCATAGTTATATCCGCCCCTTTGAGGGCATTATTCCCAATATGGAGCGCCGCTATAATGAGAGCACGAGCGAGGCGGTAAAGCAGGATCTCGCCAAATATCAGCGGGAAATTCCCTGTGAACGCTGCCATGGCACCCGTCTTAAAGAAGAGGCCAGGGCAGTGCGCATAAAGGACCTCGCCATTCATGAACTCACCGCGATGAGTATTGAAAAAATGGCTGATTTTATGCAAAAATTGGATTTTACTGGCGGCGCGGCGGTAATAGCTAAACCAATTTGTAAAGAGATAAACAAGCGTCTCTCTTTTTTGCGCGATGTGGGGCTTTCTTACCTCACTTTGGACCGCATGAGTGCTACCCTCTCCGGCGGTGAAGCGCAGCGTATTATGCTGGCCACCCAAATAGGGTCGGCTTTAACAGGTGTTATTTATGTTTTGGACGAACCCTCAATAGGCCTGCATCCACGTGATAGCGATCGCCTGATTAACACACTGAAAAAACTGCGCGATCTCGGCAATACGGTAATTGTGGTAGAGCACGATGAAGCCATGATGCGGGCGGCCGATTTTATTGTCGATTTAGGGCCTGGGGCCGGGCGCAACGGCGGCCGGCTTATGGGGGCCGGGCCGCTTGCCGAAATCATTAAGGGTGATTCCCTTACTGCCGCTTTCCTTAGCGGCCGGGAGAAGGTCGAATTTAGCGCCAAAAGAAGAAAACCCAAAGGATTTATTGAGATAAAAGGTGCTAGCCATCATAATTTAAAGAATATAGATGTTAAAATTCCTTTGGGCATTTTCACTGCTGTCACCGGCGTTTCCGGCAGTGGTAAGAGCAGCCTTATTAACGACACGCTCTATCCGGCTCTCATGCACCATTTTTATGATTCCACTATGCCGGTAGGCAGCCATAAAGCGCTGAGCGGCCTGGAGCAGCTGGATAAAGTGGTGGCTATTGACCAAGACCCCATCGGGCGCACGCCGCGCTCCAATCCCGCTACTTATACCGGCCTTTTTAGCCTTATTCGCGATCTTTTTGCCGGCCTGCCGGAGAGTAAAGCGCGCGGCTATGGGCCGGGGCGCTATAGTTTTAATGTTAAAGGCGGGCGCTGTGAGCATTGCCAGGGCGATGGACTCATTAAAATTGCCATGCACTTTTTGCCCGATGTCTATGTGCCTTGCGAGGTTTGTCACGGCACGCGCTATAACCGCGAAACGCTGGAAATTACTTATCGTGGCAAATCAATAGCCGATATTTTGGCTATGACCGTTGATGAGGCCTTGGAATTTTTTACCACTCAGCAGAGCATTGTGAACAAATTAAAAACTCTTCACGATGTGGGCCTGGGCTATGTGCAATTAGGGCAGAGCGCTACTACTCTTTCCGGCGGCGAAGCCCAGCGCATAAAGCTTTCCAAGGAGCTCTCCCGGCGGGCAACCGGCAAGACTATCTATATTTTAGATGAGCCGACCACCGGCCTTCATTTTGCCGATGTGCGCAATTTGATTAATGTTTTGCAGCGCCTTGTTAGTAATGGCAACAGCGTGGTGGTGATAGAGCACAATTTAGATGTTATTAAATCGGCCGATTACATTATCGACTTGGGGCCGGAGGGCGGCGCCGGCGGCGGGCAGCTGAATGATTTTGGCACCCCGGAGGGAATTGCCCGGCATAAAAAATGCCACACGGCGGATTATCTGGCTGAGCTCTTGGGAAAATAGTCTATTTTGCTATTAATAAAGAATCACTCGGTTCGTTGGAAAGCATAAACTCTATATGCCGGTGGCTGCACGGTGCTGGAAGCGCCATAGATACTGTTACTGCTTTTGGCGCTAAAGGAAAGTGAACTATAGCCCCATTTTACCGAGCTGCTTTCGCTCATCCCATATTTTGTACCGGCACCGGTAACCGAAAATGCGCCAGTAACACTGGCAAGTTCATCGGCTAAAAATGCGTGGTCTACATTATCTGCAGAAGTTAGAGTACCTGTAATATTTGGCAAGCCGGCGCTGATTTTCTTGCCACCGTTGGAAGAGGCTGTCCAAAAGGTATTGTTGTCATCTAGCCTTACCCACTTGCCACCACCAAGCGCAGTAGCCACCTGGTCAGCTGTTGAAAGGTTGAAGCTCAGATAGATGGAACCAACCGGGTAAATTTTGTTTAAAAATTGGCCCCATATTACTTTATCAACGCTAATGGTATTTTTGTTGATATCTTCGCCTTCAATGGAAAGATTGATAATATTAGCAGAATTAACGGAATTATTGGCCAGGCTGGCATTACCGATTTTTCCACTTACCGAAAGACCGTCACTGCCCAAAGAGAGTACTTCATTTGCTTGAGAGCCATTTACTTTGAGCACTTTAAGCTTACCGGCATCAACTTTTATTTTATAATCGTCGCCATCTAAATCTTCCAAAAGAATTTCCGGAACTGTATCAGCCACAATGGCTTCATATGAATTTTCACCACTTGCCGAACGAATATGCAAGGGGGTTTCCGGTTTACCGGTGCCGAGGCCCAAGAAACCGCCATCCAGCACAGCGGCACCAGGTATGGGTAAGGCATAAGGAACTCGGCTAAAAATATGATAAGCCGCCCCATCTTTGTCAAAGCACTTTGGCCCCTGATCTTCAATTGAAGTAAAAGATGAGCTACATTCCGGGCCGTTGTCGGTATCACAAGCACAAGCATTGATAGTCGGCGTCGGCACGACTATTTCACTTTCCTTATAGCCAAAAAGGCTGGCTACGAAGCTCGTGCCATCGTTAAAACCTATTTTCCCTGTCATAATCTTTACTTGTGGCGCACATTCCCAAAGGGAGCCGTTGGCACGCAGTAATTCACCCTCAGCGCAGGTAGGGAGTGATGAATCCTGCAAAGCGTTAAAGTTTAAATGGTCTGGAGTGATACATCTTTCGCAATTTACGCTACTCGCACTATGTGAAGTTTGCGCAGTGATGGCATAAGGCACGCTGTTAATGGGTAAATAAGGTTCAAGCTCCTCGCCATCTATAGTGATGGCCAGTTGCAGAGAAGCTGCTTCATGTATAGACGTTGGGTCGATATTGGGAATGGTTATAGTGTAAAGTCCGCTTTCCACACTAATAGTATCACTTTTTTCGGCAATGAGTTTATTGCCATCATAAATAGCGGCACTAATATTATGAGAGCCGTTTACCAGCTCACCGTTTTCTTTAAGCACACCATGGTGGGTAAAGGAAAGCGGTACTGCCCCATAAGCCGCTTCGGTTAAAAGTAGAGCCAGAGCTATTGTTAAAAAATTACGCATATTACACCTCGGGCATTGATAGAAATGTTATTGTTAGGTGCTTCTTAAGCAAGCTAACATTTCTTAGTCTATGGTTTTTCATAATTGAGTCAACTAAAAACATAACTCAAGAAAAAATATAAGAAAATTCGCCTGATATGGTAATGAAAATGTGCCGATAGTTGGTTGTTTCCTAGCTTAGCACCCGGCGCACCGTTTCCAGCACGTTTTTATCTTCAAACGGTTTTACTATAAAGGCGCTGGCGCCGGCCGCTTTGGCTTCGGCGGTCATTGGTTCCTGGCCAAGGGCACTGCAAATAATGATTTTGGCATTTGGATCAAAACTTTTGATCTCTTTTAATGCTTCCAGGCCGCTTTTAAAGGGCATGACAATATCCATGGTCATGAGATCGGGGCGTAAATCTTTATACTTGGCAACGGCTTCCGGGCCGGTTACCGCTTCGCCGACAATCTCAAATTCCGGCGCCAGAAGAATATCTTTTAAAAGAGTGCGCATAAAAAGAGCGTCATCGGCAATCAGTACTCTAACGGCCATCAGCTTACTCCTTTGGAACTATTGGCCTTTTCCACTAAACGGCTTATAAGTTCCTCAATATCTAAAGGACGAACAGCGGTACTCTCCTCGGCAGTACCGGCTGTTTCAGATTCTATATTGTCGGCTGGGAGAGATGTCAAAATCTGGCACCCTTCACCCAGGAGAAGCCCAAAATCGCGCTTTTTTTCCAGCGTGATGAGCGTGGCTATCTTGGCTGCTCCTGCCGGCTTAAAATGTAAAAGAGCACTTAAATCAAGTACGGTGATTACCCGCCCGCCTTGCGCTGTTAGGCCCAGTATTTCGGCGGCACATTGGGGAATTGGCACCAGTTCATTGGTATTTATTGGAGTGATGTGGCCGATTTCTTCTACTTGGAGACTGTATGCTTGACCAGCAGATTTAATAATAATTTTAGCATTGTTTTTGCTGTCAGCATCCATGCTGTCCTCTTAAACCGGAGTCTTTTCACTTTCGGAAATGGTAACGGCATCGCTTAAAGTAAAGCGATTGGTAATGGCTTGTAATTCCAAAGCTAGGCGGTTTAATTCCATAGCTCTTGACGTGAGCTCTTTAATAGAGGCCACTTGTCTTTTGGTAGCCATAGTGACGGTGTTGGTGCGCTGATCATGACTATAGGCCAGGTCGGAGATGTGGCTTATAGCTTCCACCATCTCTTTGGCGCCTTCCAATTGGCCTTTGGTAATTTTGGAAATATCGCTGACCATTTCCGCGCCGCGCCTGGCTGTAATCTGGATATTTTCGAGCGAAGTGAGAATACTGTTCATCTCTTCGCGGCCGGCTGCCAGTTCGGTGGTGGATTCTCTGATGGCTAAGGAGGCGCTATCGGCTTGTTCTTTAAATTGCGTGATTAGAGCCGAAATTTGGTCGGCACTTCGTGAGGTAGTTTCCGATAGTTTGCGGATTTCTTCGGCGACAACGGCAAAACCGCGGCCATATTCTCCGGCCCGGGCTGCTTCGATAGTGGCATTTAAGGCCAGCATATTGGTTTGACTGGTTATTTTTGTAATAATAACAATGATTTTACCTATTTCATCCAATCTTTTGGTGAGCTCGTAAACCTCTTTGCTGGAGCTTTCCATTTTTTCAAAACCGAGGCGGAATTTATCAATGGCCAGTTTGGCGGTTTGGCTACCGCTATTGGCGGCTTCCGATGTTTCCCCGGAGGCGATGGCGGCATCTTCGGCGCTTTTGGTTGTGTGCTCAATGCCGGCGGCAATTTGGATAATTAAATTACTGGCTTGCAAAACCAATTGGGTTTGCTCTTCGGCGCCTTCGGCTATTTTGGCGATGGAGAGAGCAATATCGGTAGAGGAACTGTCCACGGCATTAGTATTATTGGCCATGGTTTTGGCATTGACGATGAGCGCTTTTGAAGTGGTACTTAAGTGGCTCACCAGCTCGCGAATTTGGGCCAGCATTTGGGTGACACTGGAGGAGAGAGTATCTATTTCATCGGGAATAATTGACTTTTTTTCCCATTTCTCCGGCTCGCTTAAGTTGCCTTGAATCACTCTGGTGGTGAGGCTTGAGAGGTGACGCAAGCTGGCAACAAAATGGGGAATAATGGTAAAATGACAAATAAGCCCCAAAATAACAATAATGACCGCTAAAATGGCATAGCCCAGAGCCGGCGGGCTTCCGGCCGGTAACAGCGCAGGCAGGAGAACAGCAAAAAGCCCGGTAAGAGCCATGGCTCCAAACAGCAAAAATGTGAGTTTTATGCGTAACATCTCTCTCCGCTCAGTGGCTATTTAAGCGCCGGGGGCCATTTTACTCCAGGGAAAAAAGATGGTCAAATAAAGGTAAAGAAGTATGGCAGCAAAATTTTTTAGCGGATATCCGAGCCGAAAGGCAGCAGGGAGAGCATGGCCAGTTTAAAGCACTGGAGGCCAAAAGGAATGCCGATGATGGTGGCGCAGCAGACGAGGCCGGCTGTGGCATAAGATATGGCGAGTTCCAGGCCGCCGACGATTATCCAAATAATATTAACGATAAAAGAAAAAGAATTTTCTGACGGCACCACCTCGCGGCCAAAGGGCAGAAGGCTTAAAGAGGCCATTTTAAAACACTGTTTGCCAACGGGGATGCCGATGATGGTGATGCACCACAAAAGGCCGAAAAGAGCCCAAAAAAGCCATGACCACCAGCCGATAAAAATAAGCCAAAGTATATTGCCAAGTGAACTCATAATACCTCCATTTAAAGTTGTTAAGAGCCGGAACTTACCGCCAAAGAAAAATCAGAAGAGACTTTGCGGAACGTAAATTATATCCCCCGGGCGGACGGCAAAATTCTTGCTGTTGCCTTTTAAAATATCTTCAATGCGCACCTCAAGACGCACTTCCTGGCCGTCGATAGCGCGGGTGACATTGATATTTTTGCGCGAGGCTTCTTTGGTAAAGCCGCCGGCTAAAGTGAGCGCCTGGATGACATTCATGCCATCGACATAAGTAAAGGTGCCGGGTTTTGATACTTCGCCAAAAACTGAAACTTTTTGCGAATTATATTCTTTAACAAAAACAGATACTTGGGGATTTATTAAATAATCGCCTGAAAGGGCGTTTTTAATGCTGCCGGCCACCTCGGCGGCGGTCATGCCGCGCACATCCAAATGCCCCACTAAAGGAAACTGGATAGTGCCGTCGGGGCCAACGCGGTAAGTGGAGCTTAAATCTGGCTGATTATAAACGCGCACTTCAAAGACATCATTGGGGCCGATTGTTTGGATGGTGGCTACGGCAGTCGGTGCTTCTGGGGCGGAAATCGGGGCAGTGGTGACGGTGACGCCGCTCTTTGGCGACTTTGGGCCGCCGCCGCAGGCGCCAAGTGCCACCAGCACGAAATATAGGTAAAAATGTTTAGCCCCAGCTTGCATAAAAGCCTCCGAAAAAAGTATTATAGCAGATTGCTGTTTTTTGGACAATCTTATATCTTTTTTTCGTCCCGCAAGGGCGGTGATGAGGGAGGCAAAATGCGTATTTTGGTAATCGGTTCGGCCGGGCAACTGGCTAAAGAAATTATAGCTCTCGGGCCGGCGTTTGGCCACGAGATAATAGCTCCCGGTGAAAAAGAGCTGGATTTGACGGCGCGGGACAGCCTGGCTGCCATATTGGAGCAAAAAGCGCCAGAGGCAGTTATTAACTGCGCCGCCTACAATCAGGTGGATAAAGCCGAAGAAAACCCGGAGCTGGCTATGGAAATAAACGGCTATGCCGTGGGGCGGCTGGCCGCTCTTTGCCGCGCTATGGGCATATTTCTGGTGCATTACGGCAGCGACTACGTTTTTGATGGCCAAAAAGAAGATTTTTATCAGGAAGATGATGCGCTAAATCCCATAAATGTCTATGGTAAAAGTAAAGCGCTCGGCGAGGAGCTTTTGGCTAAAGAGCTGGGGCCGGAGCGCAGCCTCCTCTTTAGACTCAGCTGGGTTTTTGGCCGCGGGCCGCAAAATTTTCTCTATAAATTATCCGGCTGGGCGCAAAAACAGGCCAAACTCAAAGTGGTGTATGATCAAATTTCGGTGCCCACTTATACTGTTCATGTGGCCTCTTGGACTTATAAAGCCCTGGCGGCCGGCCTTACCGGCCTTTACCACATGGTGCCTTCTGGCTATGCTTCGCGCTATGAAGTAGCCCGCTATTATTTTAGCTGCCTCGGCCTTAGCCCCTTGGTTTTGCCCGTCCCATCTGATTATTTTCCTACAGCGGCCAGGCGTCCGCTCTTTACCGCTATGAGTAATGAAAAATTGGTGCAAAAACTGGGGGCGCTGCCTGAATGGCAAATAGGGGTAAGGGAGTATAGTGAGCATATCTCCGGTTAAAGGCTGCTTGCGCTAGTCATTCTTTACGCAACGTGCCGCTAGCCCATAGTCTTTGTTGCCATAGGTGATACTTGCCTGCGTGGTAGATTCGGAATCTAATTGCAGATAATAGGCGTAGAAGAAATCGTATTCGGTCGCTGGTGTAACCGACCAAAATTGCACTTCCTCACCAACATATTGATATCCATCGCCAAAACGGCCATAACTGCCGGCGGGGAGAGCGTTGAAGTTAAAATCATCGCCCCCTTCTTCGCTATAATTGGTCCAGGCCTTGCTTTTGGCGATAAGAGCTAAAAATGCATTCTCACTGCTGCGCTTTTCATCGACATAATTGAGCAAATCATCAAGTTCCTTTTTTGTTGGCATATGCCAG
Source organism: Deltaproteobacteria bacterium (assembly GCA_016283195.1). Taxonomy (GTDB): domain Bacteria; phylum JAEEML01; class JAEEML01; order JAEEML01; family JAEEML01; genus JAEEML01. The sequence goes on from JAEEML010000080.1 coordinate 20,014, forward strand.
CCTCTGGGGCAGAAAGTCACATTGGTTACTGTTGACCAGTTATAGAGGAGGCCGTAAGCATCATCTTTAGTCCGGTAAAATGTGCCGACTTCCCGGGCATAATTTTCGGCCATCCATTCATGACAATTAATCATGGTTGTTTTGTACTCGTGATTGTTGTCGCGCTCATCTTTTAATGAACTGATGGTGCCATCAGGAATTTTGCACTCATCACAATTCTCGCCGGTCATGAGCTGGTTTTCACACTCATTGCAATCATTGCCTGCCCAGCCGGCGGCGCAGGTATCGCAGTAAGTGCCATCCCAATGAGGATTGCAGGAACAATTACCAGTGCCATCTTTGCCATCATTGCAAGTGCCGTTTTGGCATTTGCAAGGATTCTCACATTTTGGGCCCCAAAATCCGGCTGGGCAATCATCTCCTGATAGTGGTACGCAGAAAAGAGAACCGTTACCGGTTTTGCTGCAAGTGGTATTTTCTTGGCATATCCAAGCTACCAACTGACCATTTTTGCACTGCATACCATGGCGATCGTTAGTATTGCAGTATTGATCGGCTATAGTGCAGGGGGTATCCTGGTCGGTATTGGTATCCTGGTCAGTATTGGTATCCTTATCGGTGTTGGTATCCTTATCAGTATTGGTATCCTTATCGGTGTTGGTATCCTTATCAGTATTGGTATCCTTATCAGTATTGGTATCCTTATCAGTATTGGTATCCTTATCAGTATTGGTATCCTTATCGGTGTTATTGTTCGCAGCCGGTTTATTTTGCCCGTTTTTATTACCGGGCTCTTGGGTGGGATTATCCTGGCCGCAAGCGGCAAGCACCAAAAAGAGTGCGGCAGAAAGTGTTAAGAATTGTTTTGTTTTTAGCATATTGTCTCCTTTTCTCGTGAGCCATATTAGTTGTTTCTCACGCGGCCAAGGGGTATAGAGTAAAAGCATAGTTCTAGTCAAGCTGCGCAGTAATATGCTGAATTTAAAGGCTTTTATAAGTATGACTGAAATTTCTTGTAAGGCTGTTTGTGTGTTCAGAGGCTATTTTTACACCTCTTGAAAAAAAGCTTTCGATCTAATATCATTCTGCCCGAAAGGAAGCTCTTGATATGGAGTTACGCATACTCGTTATCGAAGATGATGAAAACAGCCGGGCCATTGTAGAGAATTATCTGGAAGACGAGCAGTACCAGCTTATTATGATGTCCGACGGCGAAAGTGCCGAGGAATATTTAAAAACCGAGCACGTTGACGCCATTATTACCGATGTCGGTTTGCCGGGAATGCAGGGCGATGCCATAGTAAAAAAAATCCATGAGGCTTATCCTTTTGTGCCTATTATGGTTATTACTGGCAACGGTTCACTTGATGGCGCTGTGCGTTTTATTAACTTAGGCGCTTCGGATTATTTAACAAAACCATTTACAAAACAAGTGCTTAAGCATCGTATGCGCATGCTGGCCAAGCAGGTGGAGCTTTCGATTGAGCTCAATCAGTTGCAAAACAGAGTGCAGCGCGATGAACTTAGTTCCATTATCGGCCAGCATCCCTCCATGCGCCGGCTCATGGCCATGGTTCCTTCGGTGGCCCAGACCGATGCCTCGGTGCTCATTTTGGGCGAAAGTGGCACCGGTAAGGAGATGATGGCCCGGGCCATTCACAGTATTTCCAAAAGAAGCGGCCGTAAATTCGTGGCTTTAAACTGCGGCGCTCTGCCGGAACAGCTGATGGAGAGTGAGCTTTTCGGCTATAAAAAAGGGGCCTTTACCGATGCCAAGCAAGATCGCCCCGGTCTTTTGGAAGAAGCGGATATGGGCACGCTCTTTTTAGACGAAGTGGGCGAAATGAATATGTCTATTCAGGTGAAATTCTTGCGCTTTTTGCAGGAAAAAGAGTATCGCCCGCTTGGCTCTAACGTGAATAAAAAGGCCAATGTGCGCATAATTAGCGCCACTAATAAAAATTTACAAAACATGGTAAGGGAGGGCACTTTCAGAGAGGATCTCTATTACCGCTTAAATGTGGTGCCGGTGCAACTGCCGCCGCTTAGAGAACGGCGCAGCGATGTGCCCATTCTGGTGGCCCACTATATGCAAAAATTTTCTCTGGAATATGAAAAGCCCATTGAGCACGTTTCCGAGGAGCTGCTTAGTGCCCTTATTGATTATAACTGGCCGGGCAATATTCGTGAACTCATAAACACGGTGCAGCGCCTGGTGATTATGAGTAACGGCACCGTTTTAAACCTTGATGCTCTCGATAACATCAGCTTTATGGGCGGTATAGCACGCTCCGATGAGCAGCCGGAAAAAGATTCTAAGCAATTTCTTGAAAGTGCGGATGAAAAAGTTAATTTAGACGGCGATATAGGCTCCTTTAAAGAAGAAAAAGAGCGGGTGGTGACTAAATTTGAGCGCCGCTATATTGATAAAGTTCTCAAAATTTCCGGCGGGAATATATCGCAAGCCGCGCGGAAAGCTAAGATGGATCGTAAGAACTTCTGGCAGCTGATGAAAAAATATGGTATCGAGGCAAGGGCTTAAAGAAACCGGCCTGTTTACTGCCGGCTGATAGAGGCCTTTATTTAATAAATACGGTGAGTTATAGATGTTTACCGGCCTGGTTGAACATGTTGGCGAGGTGTTAAGCGTAAGCGGCAACGATCCGCTAAAGCTATCTATTGCCATTCCGCCGGCCTGGGGCCTTTTGCCCATAGGCTGCTCGGTGGCGGTGGACGGCGTCTGCCTGACGGTCATAGAGCGGCGCCTTGGCGCTTTTACCGCCGATGTGGGCGCGGAAACCTGGCAGCGCACAGCGCTCAGCGGCTTGAAAAGTGCCTCTTTGGTGCACCTGGAACGGCCGCTGCGCTTGGGGGCTCCGCTAGATGGTCACCTGGTTTTGGGCCATGTTGATGGCCTGGCCTCTTTTTTAAAAAGCGAGCCGCAGGGGGCCACAACTTATCTTTTTTTTGCTGCTCCGCCGGACCTCATCTCCATGATCGCTCCGCAAGGTTCGGTGGCTCTGGCCGGCGTTTCGCTTACTGTGGTGAATGTGGATAATAATAAATCCACTTTTTCTGTAGCTATAGTGCCGCACACCTTGCAAAATACCAAATTAGGAGCTCTTAAGGCCGGCGCGCCGGTGAATATTGAAGTTGACCCGCTGGCCCGCTATGTAAAGCAGGCGCTGTCTATATTGTCCTTGCAGAAAGAAAAGCAGCAATCTCCGGGAATTACAATGGAACTTTTGCAAAAAGGAGGCTACTTGTGAGCCTTATTAAAGTGCCCGAGGCTTTAGAAGTATTAAAGCGCGGCGAGATGGTGATTTTAGTTGATGACGAGGATCGCGAAAACGAGGGCGATCTCTGTATGGCGGCCGAGTTAGTGCGCCCGCAGGATATCAACTTTATGGCCACTTTCGGCCGGGGTCTCATTTGCCTCTCTCTTGAGGCCGAGCGGATAAAAGCGCTCGAATTGCCGCAGATGACCGAGCACAATAACAGCGGCTTCGGCACTGCTTTTACCGTCTCCATTGAGGCCAAAGAGGGAGTGACCACCGGTATCAGCGCGGCCGATAGAGCCCATACCATTCGCACCGCTGTGGCCGATGGGGTAAAAGCCGATGATTTGGCTAGGCCCGGCCATGTCTTTCCTTTAAGAGCGCAGCCGGGCGGGGTTTTGGTGCGCGCCGGTCAGACGGAAGGCTCAGTGGATTTAATGCGCCTTGCCGGCCTGAAAGGTGCTGGCGTTATTTGCGAAATAATGAATGAAGACGGCACGATGGCGCGCCTTACGGATTTGGAAAAATTTAGCAAGGAACATAATATTCCCATTATTTCCAATGCCGAAATTATCCGCCACCGCCTGGCTACAGAATCTTTGGTTAAGCTTGTTGCTGCGGAAAAACTCTTTACCAAACTCTTGGGTGAAGTTAGGGTAAATATTTATGAATCCGTGCTGGATGGCAGCCAGCATCTGGCAGTAGTTAAAGGCGATTTAACAAAAAGCGCCGCGCCTTTGGTGCGCGTTTCCTCGCCCTGTCCCAATTGTGCTATTTTAGATGGCCTATTTTGTGATTGTCATGAGAGCCTCATAAAGGCGGCTGGTGAAATTTCGCGGGCCGGTTGTGGTATTTTGCTTAATTTACAGCAAAAAAACAGCGAAGAGCAAACTCTGGCCGATAAATTGGCCGCTCTTGTCGGCCGCAAAACGGCCGCATATAAGAGTGAGCCTTATCCATATAAGGGCGGAACTGTTAGCAATACGCTGCGCAGTTATGGTATCGGAGCACAAATTTTGCGCCATTTGGGGCTGGGGCCCATTAAATTATTGGTAAATCGCAATACCCACTTGCCCTCTTTAGAGGGTTTTGGCATTTCTATAGCCGGCTTTGTCTCTCTCGCCGCCGGCGGAGAAGAGCCGCCTAAAAGCGCTATTTAAAGAAGGAGCACTATATGGCTAAACTTATCGAAGCTAATTTAATTGGAAACGGCCTGAAAATGGCCATTATTGTGGCGCGGTTCAATAATTTTATTACCGACCGCCTTTTGGAAGGAGCTCTTGATGCTCTAAACCGCCACGGCGTTAATTCCGATGATGTGCAAATTGTAAAAGTTCCGGGTACTTTTGAAGTTCCGACTATTGCCAAAAAGCTGGCTGCTTCCGGCAAATTTGATGCCGTTATTTGCCTTGGGGCGGTGATTCGCGGCGGTACGCCGCACTTTGATTATGTTGCTGCCGAAGTTTCCAAAGGGGTAGCTGCTACTTCTCTTGAAACCGGGGTGCCGGTGCTTTTCGGAGTTTTAACCTGCGATACTTTGGAACAGGCTATTGAGCGGGCCGGCGTTAAGAATGGTAACAAGGGCTATGAAGCTGCGGTGGCAGCGGTGGAGATGGGAAACCTGTGCAAACTAATTTAACCAAAAGAAGCAAAGGGCGCGAGTGTGCCTTGCAAATACTTTATGAAGCCGATGTTTCCGAACATTCCTTAAGCCGGGCAAGTCTTGAAGCCGCTTGCCGGACTTATTGGCAAAACTTTTCACTGGACGGCACCTCGCATACTTTTGCCGAGAGCCTGGTTTACGGAGTGGCGGAAAATTTAGCTAAAATTAACAGCTACTTGTCAGGTGCTTCGCCGCGCTGGAAAATAGAGCGCATGGCTGCTGTAGATCGCAATGTGCTTTATCTTGGCGTTTATGAGCTTATAGAGGGCGAAACGCCGGCGCCGGTGGTGATAAACGAGGCGGTTGAGCTGGCTAAAAAATACGGAGCCGAGCAATCTGCCGCCTTTGTCAACGGCATTTTAGATGAAATAAGGCGCACCATTGAGCAAGAAAGCAAAAAATAGTGATTCTAAGCCCGCTGCCGCTACTTTGCCGGTCGCTAGCGAAAAGCCAGGAGCTGCCGCCGCGCCGGTAGAGGCCCAAAAGCCTGATAATGCGGAAGTGCCGGCCGAAGAGCCGGGGCGCGGTCATTGTCAGGAGCTGCTCAAAGTTACAGAATTGCCGGAGTTTAGCGGTGATGTGGCTGCCTTTATTTTTGAAAACGAGCGGCCGCTAAAAGGGCTTTTGGGCCTTTTAGATTGGCGCCTTTGCGGCCAAATTTCCCAGCTGATTTTAGCCCACCATATAAGCGGCAAAGAGGGAGAAAAGCTCCTCTCAAGTATGCATGAATATGGTGAAAGTCCTTGGCGCCTTTTTGTCTTTGGTCTCGGTAAAAGCCGCGATTTTAATCAGGAAAAGGCGGCTGAACTGGCAGAGCTTGCCGAAGAGACGCTCAAAAAAGCCGGTGCCAAAGAGTGCAAAATTATTTTGCCGAAAGCGCTTTTAAATGAAGCAGCAGCATCTCTTTTGCAAGAAGCTTGGCCTAAGGCCGGCGGGCGCACTTTTTTGCCGGATGAAGCTGGCGCCTAGCCAGGAAAAAATCCTTTAATTCTTTAGCACACTCTTCTTCCAAAAGGCCCTTTTCTATAACTGGGTAATGATTTAAGCCGGGCAGAGCCAAGATATTGCAAAAGCCGCCCATGGCTCCGGCTTTTAGGTCTTTTGTACCAAAGACTATTCTTTTATAGCGGGCCTGAATGATAGCGCCGGCGCACATGATGCAAGGCTCTAAAGTGACATAGAGAGTGCAGTCTATAAGGCGCCAGCGGCCCAGAATAGCGGAAGCCGCCTCGGTTACCACTATTTCGGCATGGCGGGTGGCGCATTTTTCCTGCTCTTTTTGGTTGGCAGCGAGGGCGATGAATTCTTCGCCGCGGGCCACGAGCGCCCCAATGGGCACTTCGCCGTACTTTTCGGCGCTTTCGCGGGCGGCCAAAAGGGCCATGGTCATGGCTATATAATCAAAATTTGTAAAGTTCATCCTTTTGCGCCCTTGACACGGCAAAAGCCTTTGATAGACTCCGGCCCGTTACTTTGGTGAGTATTACCGCCAGGAGCTACAAATGGCCACAATAAAAAAGAAGCTTTTTAAACTTAGTCCGATGCGCATCAGTCTTTTAGTAGGCTTTTGCGCCATAATTACCCATTTTTGCATTGAAGCGGCGGTTTTTCACAGCGGCCCCTTGAGCCAGCTGGGCTTTATCCATGAAATAGAGCTCAAATTTTTGGATATGAAGTTTCAGCAACGGGCCTCATCGGTAACTCCGGAAGAATTGCCGCCGCCTAAAGTGGTGATTGTGGCCGAAGACGAAAACAGTATTGAAAAATATGGCCTTTTGCCCTGGTCGCGCTCAGTGATGGCCAAATTGGTGGATGGTATTTCGGCAGCCGGCGCCAAAGCTATTGCCTTTGATATTGTCTTTAGCGAGCCGGACCGCAACTCGGCTTATCAAACTATCCGCAATTTTGAAGAAGAATATCGGAAAATCGGCCTGGAAAACCCTGAAACTTCCATTGCTACGCTGGCAACGGGCCTTACCGAAGCCGAAAAAGAGACAGCCGAGCTTTTAAAAACTTATAGCGAATTGCAAAAACAGAGCCTTAATTATGCCAAAAAGCTGAAAAAGCAGGATGACAGCGACGAAAACGGGGCTAAAGAATTTGAAAAGCTCTCTAAATCCTTGCAAAAATCGCTGGCCAAAATGAAGAGTACCAAGCAAAAGCTGGCCGGCCTAAGCGAGCACGGCGGTCTTTTGGAGCAAAAACTCTCCGCCTATGAAGAGGAACTGGCCCGAGAAGTGGCCAATGTGAGCCCCGATGTGGCTTTCGCCAAATCCATCAAAGCGGCTAATAACCTTATTTTAGGCTATTTTTATTTTCGTGACCAATCCGAGATGGTGGGTGTTTCTAAAGAAGAGCAGGCGCGGGATATTGCCAGAATTGAATCAGCCTTTGTTAAGCATATTTATGACCTCAATATTATGGAGATGGGCGGCCAGGAAATTGTGGCCACCAAAGAGCTTGCCGACCAGGCGGCCATTAAAAAATTAAAGCTTTCACCTATTTGCGAAGCTATCGGTATGCAGGCCCCGCTTGACCTCTTTGCCGAAGCCACGCCTTATAAGGGCCATTTTAACCATGCTCCCGATTTTGACGGCCCGCTGCGCCGCACGGCGCTACTCACTCGCTTTAATGATAACCTTTTGCCTTCGCTCTCGCTAATGGCTGCAGCTTTATATGAAAATTCAACCATTTATCCGCTGGCTGATGATTATGATAATACTGTTTTATCCGCCATATATTTGGGTAATATGGATAAAACTGTGCCCATTGATGCCACCGGCCGCACCATGGTTAATTATTATACCGATCCGCAAAAATATTTTCCCACTGTGAGTGCCCGCGATGTCATTGAAGGCACTATTGATCCTAATATTATCAAGGACAAAATAGTCTTTGTGGGCGCCACAGCTATCGGCACTATGGATCAGCGGGTTACCCCCTTCTCCAGTTTTACGCCCGGTGTTTATGTCAATGCCATGATTAGCCAGAATATTGTGGACGGCCGCTATTTGCTCCGCCCCCTCGGCTGGCCGATTTTTGAATATATTTTTATGATTCTCTTTGCCATTCTTTTGGGCTTTTTGCTCAAAAAAGTGCCGGTTTATAGCGGCTTTGGTATAGCCATCGGCTTTATTGCCCTGCTTTTTACGGCCGACCTCTTCTTTATCTTTGATAATGGCTACTGGGCCCACTTAATCATGCCTATGATACAGTGCCTCTTAACTTATGTGGCCATTACCATTTACCGCTACCTCACCGAAGAGCGGGAGAAAAAGCAAATTCGGAACGCTTTCCAATTTTATCTCTCGAGAAGCGTTGTTGATGAAGTGCTTAAAGATACCAGTAAACTGCGCTTAAACGGTGAGCGTAAAGAACTTACGGTATTATTTAGTGATATTCGCGGCTTTACCACCATCAGCGAGGGGCTTTCGCCAGAAGGCCTCGCTAATCTCTTGAATGAATACCTGACCCCCATGACCGACCTCGTCTTTAAGTATGACGGCACTCTGGATAAATATATGGGCGATGCCATT
>JAEEML010000081.1 GCA_016283195.1 Deltaproteobacteria bacterium
TATCGCGCAGCACCTGACCCAGCGAATAAAGCATACCGGAACTCATGGCCGTGTGGAAAAGATCATAGGTGGTGGGCAAATCGGGGTCCTGAGGACGCACTAACGCCTCGTAACCATATATATTGCCCTCTTTGGCGACAACAATCGGTTGATAAAGCATGGTAAAAGAGCGCTCCTTAATTGAACGCTCAAGGGCTTGTAACTTTTTAAGATATTGATTTTTATCGCGAATATCATGGCTTCCCATAAGCAGCGATTTTTCAAAGGGGATAATCTGGTTTTTACCGTTGCTTTGCGCCACACCGAGAGCATGCTCGGCCGTCTCTTGCAACTGGGCCATGGTTTTGGCATCGGCCGGAAAGATACTGATTCCCATACTGAGTGTGGGGCTTAAATCCGGCCACTGCTCTTTGGCGGCACTGTTAAACCAACCTTTAATGGTATCGGCCATATAAAGAGCTTTTAGCTTGTTCGTTTCGGGCAATAAAATAGCAAAATCATCACCGGAAGTACGGGAAGCAACCACTGAGGGGTTAGTGGCTTTATCCAAAAGCTCGGTGCTGGAAAGGCCGCTCGCAATAAGGCGCAAAAGCTCGTTGCCGGCCGGATGGCCTTTTAAGGTGTTAAATTGCTTAAAATTATCCACATCAAGCAAAATAAGGGCCAGTTCGCTGCCGTTTTGCCCAGAGCGCGTCACCTCTTCGCCAAGGCGCTTAATAAAGTAATCATGGTTATTAAGACCGGTTAAAATATCTTTGGTAGCCAGAGCCTCAAGCTGGCGATTTTTATCCAAAAGCTGAGCGGTTAGCTGTTTTAAGCGCTCATTCTTCTGCTGCAAATCGGCCATTAAAAGGCGCTCTCTACGCCTTAAAGTAAGGTTTTCGCAAATGCGGCGCAGGCGTTCGATAAGGGCGGCGGCATTGTCATAAGGCTTTAAAATATAGTCGGAAACATTAAGGCGCAAAGCTTCGATAAGCGATGATATAGTAGCATCGCTGGTGGTCATTACAATGCTACAATCATGCTCGGCGGCCAATACCCATTGCACAAAGGAGAGGCCGCTGCCGTCACTTAAAGTAATATCGGCAAAGAGTAAATCGCAAGGCGACTCCGACCAACGAGCAATAGCTTGAGCAATCGTGGAGCAACTGGCCACCTGAAAACCGATATTTTTTAACAAGTTTGTAATAACGGTGGTGGAAGTTTGCGATGAATCGACTACTAGAGCTTTTAAGCCTTCACCAAAACGTTCCTCTGTCATAGCTGCCTCATTACTTATTAATTTGCCACAAATACATTTGGCGCGGAGTGCTCAAATAGTGGCCAAGTTGCTTCAAATATTCCGGAGAAAAAGACATTTGCATCTGAGCATCACTAAGACTCATAAAGCTAAAGGGCCGCTTATAAGTAACAATAAGCGCTTCACTTAGACCAAGCTCGCGCAAAAGGTCAGCTTTTACTTCATCGAGATAGGCTATTTCATCAATAAGCCCAACTTCTTTAGCCTGAGCCGCGGTTAAAATACGTCCGTCGGCAAACTTTTTCACCTCTTCGACCTTAAGATGACGCCCATCGGCCACCAGTTTAACAAAGCGCTCATAGCTATCCATAACAAATTGTTGCAAAATGGCCTTTTCTTCCGGGGTCATTTCGCGGCTGGGGGAAAGAATATCCTTCATGGCGCCGGATTTTATGGAAAGAGCTTTAACACCCACTTTGTCCAAAAGCTGCTCCACATTATAAGTGTGCATAATAACACCGATACTGCCGGTGGTAGTTGTGGGATAGGCATATATTTTACTGGCGTGCACAGACATATATACGCCGCCAGAAGCACAAAGGTCACCCATTAAAATATAGAGCGGTTTTTCGCGCACAAATTTGGTTACCGCATGGTGAATTTTATCGGAGGCCGTCACTTCGCCGCCCGGGGAATTTACTTCTAAAATAGCGCCTTTTATATTTTTATCTTTTAGAGCTTGTTCCAGCATTTCCGCTACTTGGCGGTCGCGGATGGAGGAGCCGTACTCTTGCGCGGAAGAAGAGATAACGCCCTCTAACGGCAGGTAGAGTATTTTGTCTTTGCCGCTGCCTTCGATGGTTTTTTCCATATATGTAGGACCTGCCGAGCCGGAAAGCGAATTACCGCCGGCCACAGCTAGAGCCAGAATGAAATTTAGTCCCAGGGAACCTAAGAGCCCTAAAACCGCCACAATAAGAATAATCCAGAGCCAGGTATTGCTGCTTTTCTTGGCCGGCGCCTTGGTGGGCGCTTTGGGCGGCAGCTTATTTTTTGGCTCCTGGGGCGCTGAAGCCGGAGCCGAGACTTTTGGCGGCTCTTTTAGCTGCGCTGCAGGCTGAGGCTGCGAAACAGGAGCTACGGTGGCGGCCTCTTCAGCCGGCACGCCGTTATCAGGAGGGGAAATCTGGTTGTCACTCATAAGTTATACCTCAATATTGCGCACTTTTAAGAGCGTGCGCGAACGGTTAATCCATTGATGATAAACAGCTCTGTTTTGGCCGGTGACAATAGCCATTTTAAGGTCTTCTATGCCACTCTCTTCCTGGCCGGAAGCCAATTTACACTCCCCGCGGTAAGTGTAGCTGATGGCATCGTTGATATTGGTGGAAAGAGCCATATCAAAAGCTGTTATAGCCTCGGGATATTTTTTGAGTGCCTGGCTGGCTGCACCGGCCGCTCGCCAGTATTTGCTGACAAAGGGTTTATAAACAGTCAGCATGGAAAAAATGTGCAAAGCCGGCTGATACTTGCCGTAATTATAGAGATAATTACCCAGCATAAAAACAACTTGTATTTCGGAATCATTAAGCTCCATGAGCTCGGCTAAAGTAATATCACCGCGTAAAAAACTGTTGGCCAGGTGCTCCACCAAGCGGCCAAATGTCTCCATTACACTATCTTTTCCCATAGTTTCCCTTTCTTTTCAGCCCTTCCGCAAGAAAGAGCCATAAGTTTGACCTCACCGGCGAGACCTTAAACTGCTAGTACTCTAGGAAAATCATTGGAGATAGCAAGAGAAAAATGCGCCATAAAACATATAACCACGCTTTTGTCGTCTTTAAATACTCGTCCGAAATAAGGCCAACACTTAAAATTCCAACTATTCAATATCTTAAAAAAATATTTCCATCTTTTTAGTTGACTCAAAAAAAAAAATAAAATAGACCACTTAATGTTAGATTGTGTCAAAATATCTAACATAAGCGTGCTAAAACCTTAAACAGGCTGAGGAGGACAGAATGAGGCAGGCAGCTTTACTAATGGGTGTCTTACTCTTACCGCTTTTGGTAAGTGGTTGTTCCAACAAACAGGAGCAGAATGTTCCACGCACCAGAGGAATTGGCGAGGAATGTGACGACACCAGTAACCTCTGTGTGGACGGGCTATATTGCGACAACGGCAAATGCCGCGAAATGTGCGACGAAAATGCCCCCTGTGGCAAAGGCGAAAAATGCATTGATAATCGCTGTTTACCTTGGAGAAACAACGAACCTGGCGACAATACCGATGGGCCTGGTGACAATACCGATGGGCCTGGTGATAATACTGATGGACCAGGCGACAACACCGATGAGCCGGGTTTTACCGGCAAAATAGTTATGCCTCAAGGTGGCACGCTCACCAATGTGGCCGGCAGGGCCAAAACCAGCGATGGCAAGTATGAAGTCCATATTTTGGGCGGCGGTATGTCCGGTGGCTCAAAAGGCAGTAATGACAGTCAAATTCAAGTCAACGAAGGCTCTTGGAAATAGAGCTTAAAAGGAGAAAACTATGAGAGTAGGCAAATTGTTAACCGGAATTACTTCCCTGGGGCTCTTGCTAGGCTCAAGCTCGGCTTTTGCTGCTGTGCCCATGAGCTTCACCCACCACGGTATCCTCTATGAGGATGGCCAGCCGGCAAGTGGCACCAAAGCCATTACCGCTACTATTTACAATGGCGCTGGTGACATTATTGCTCAAATAACCAAGCCTGTGGTTCTGGAAAACGGCTTTTACAACTTCACCATCGAAAATATTGACGAAGCCAAAGTTATTGCCGCCGAAGGCAGCATGGAACTTGGTATTCAAGTTGATACAGCCGATGAAATGACCCCAAGAATTGCCATCAGTTCCGTGCCTTTTGCCATTCAAGCCAGCTTTGCCGATGTAGCTGATGCTTTGCAATGTAATGATTGCATCGATGAAAATCATCTAAGCGATGGTGCTGTTAATGTGAACAAACTCTCCTCCGACCTCCAAAGTAAATTAAACTCCTTCGCCACCAATGAAAGTGTAAGCGGCATTAAATATGCTCTTTCGGATTCTGCTGGTGGTTCTGCACTTAAAGCTGTAGCCGATGGTGAAGGCAAGAATATTGCCAGCACTTACGCCAAACAAAATGGCAATTACAGTGGTATGACTGTTGGTAATGCTACCAGCGCCGCAAGCGCCACCAAGGCTACTCAAGACAGCGATGGCAATGTTATCAAAGATACTTACGCCAAACAAAATGGCAATTATAGCAGCTTGTCGGTTGGTTATGCCACAAGCGCCGGTAGCGCAAGTAGCGCTGACCAAGCTACCAAAGATAGCGCCGGAAATACCATTTCCAGCACTTATGCTAAAACCAGCGGTACTTATGGCAACTTGTATGCCGGCAGAGCCACTAACGATGGTAGCGGCAACAATATTGCCAATACTTATGTGAAAAAAACTAATATTAAATGTGAAGCCTATAAACAAGGTGCTATCGTACCTATTTATGAGGCCGTCGTAAAAATAAATTGTGGTGCATCTGACCAAGTTTATTGCAATACTCCCAACTGGTGTACCTGTAGGGGCTTGAGTTTCGAGATAGCAAATGAAGTGCCGGGCGGGAGTATGAGTGCCGGTAATGTTAAGTTTGAGACACAATCCGTAACAGGCGGTGCCAAAGGCGGTATAATTGATCTTTCAATTAAAGAGAGTGTGCTCGGAACACCGCTTAATGTTAGAGCCGAATCATGGTGGCCGTTGCACCAAGGCTATAGTGTTCCAGCAGGCACTGCTGATGGTTATACCAAATATACCATTAGTTTCTATGCCATGGGGCAATCAGATCCTACTACAGCATTGAATCCTTTACATTTCCCAAGTCCCCTTGTTACTAGTTCTACAACGTATAGTAACCAAATGGCACCAGGTAAACCAGGTGCCTTTTTCTCCGTTATTGTCTATGGTATTCCGGCCGGCTGTCAATGAATCTAGTCTTTCTTTAAGCTCCTGCGCCCTTTTCTAATCTAAAAACTTTGCCCACCTTGTAGCCATATTCACTCACACAATAAGCTCTGTGATATTATTAAAAACCATCTTATATAGTTACAACCCTGCCCCGCTTGTGCTATCATTCCTCGCCGGGAATGCGGAAGATTTCCCCAGAAAAAAGTTGGAACCAAAATGAGTAATACCAAAATAACCGTCACCTCACCGCTTCTGCCGCCGCTCGAAGAATTCACTCCCTATTTGCAAAAAATTTGGGAAAGTAAATGGATAACCAATAACGGGCACTTTCATCGCGAGCTGGAAAAAGCTCTGGCCGAATATTTGGGCGTGCCTTATATCAGCCTTTTTACCAATGGCACTCTGCCGCTGATAACAGCTCTACAAGCTCTCAATATTAAAGGAGAAGTCATCACAACTCCCTATAGTTTTGTGGCCACGACTCACGCTATTTGGTGGAATGGCCTAACTCCGGTATTTGTCGATGTGGATCAAAAAAGCGGCAACATGGATCCGGCTAAAATAGAGGCCGCCATCAGCGAAAGAACCACTGCTATCATGCCGGTGCATGTCTATGGCCGTCCCTGTGATACCGCAGCTATTGACGCTATTGCCAAGAAGCGTGGTCTAAAAGTCATCTATGATGCCGCTCACGCCTTTGGGGTAACACTTAATGGCCGGAGCTTGCTTTTAGAGGGCGATATCAGCACTTTAAGTTTTCACGCCACCAAAACATACAATACCATCGAGGGCGGCGCCCTTGTCTGCCACGATGAAAAGATGAAAAAACAAATAGATTATCTCAAAAATTTCGGTTTTGCCGATGAGGTGACGGTGGTTGGCCCCGGTATCAATTCCAAAATGGACGAGGTGCGGGCGGCTTACGGGTTGCTCTCTTTAAAATATATTGATGAAGCCATTAAAAAACGCCAAAAAATCGCTTATCGCTACCGCGCTGAACTCGCCGGTATTAAGGGCCTTAGCTACTTTGAAGACCTGCCGGGCGTAAGGCATAATTATTCGTATTTTCCTATATTTATTGATGAACCAGCCTATGGTCTCTCGCGCGACGAGCTCTATAACAAGCTAAAAGAAAAGAATATTTTCGGCCGCCGCTATTTTTACCCTTTAATTTCCAAATTCGACCCATATTCTGCCTTGCCTTCGGCCGCGCCGGCCAATTTGCCGGTAGCCGAAAAGCTGGCCGCCGAGGTGCTCTGCCTGCCCATCCATCACGAGCTCACAGAAAGCGATCAAGAGAGAATTATTGCTCTTATTCGGGGGTAATCAGGTGAAAAGGCTCTTATTTCTCTCTTGGTTTTTTCCACCGCAAGCAACCATCGGAGCCGTAAGAACCGGCAACATGGCGAAGGAGCTTTTAGCGCAGGGGTGGGAAATAACGGTCCTTACTTTAAACCCGGAGCATCTGATAAAAAAGAGCCCTGTAGCACCGCTCCGGCATGAGCATTTAAAATATAATTTTATAGAAACGCCCAACGACCCAAGTCAGCAAAATTTTTTAGAAATTAATGCTTTTTTGCAAAAACACGGCGGCTTTACCGCTCTTATGCGTAAAGCTCTTTACTCCTTTGGCCTCCATGAAAGCGGCATTTTTTTGGCTATTTTAAAAGCGGCGGCTACTTATCAAAAGGGCGATTTTGACCTTATTTTGGCCTCCGGCTCGCCATTTTGCCAATTCTGGGCCGCCCAGATCCTTAGCCAAAAAATCGCCTGCCCTTATGTTCTCGATTACCGCGACCCCTGGAGCCAAAATATTCTTTTACCGCCGGCTGTCCGTCTCTTCCGCCCGCTGGAAAAGGCCCTGCGCCGTAAGAGCGCCTTAACTTTATGTGTCTCGCCCGGTGAAAAAGCGCTCCTTAGCGCTTTGGGCGGCCGCACGGAAGTACTAAGTAACGGCTACGAAAAAATTCCGGAATTTAAAGACTTATCTTCCCATAAAAGCGCCGATATTGTCTATACCGGCCGCCTCTATTTGCCGGATAGAGATGTTTTGCCGCTGCTCATGGCCCTGAAAAAGGTCAAAGAAGCGCAAAAAGCGGCGCCGACTTTTGCTTATTACGGCCCGGATAGCCGCTATGTAGCGGAAAAAGCCGCCAAACTTGCTATCAGCGATTTGGTCTTTTGCTCTCCGCCGGTGCCGCGTATTGAGGCCATAAAAGCGCAAAAAGCCGCTGCTATGGTCCTGGTAGTTACCGGCATCAGCCCGGCCGGCTCGCCATATACCGATGCTATTGTAACCGGCAAAATTTTTGAACCTATAGCCCTGAAAAAGCCCATTTTGCTCATTGCGCCCAAAAGCAACGATGCTGTGAAAATTCTTAAAGAAATCGGCGGCGGCGTCCACTTTGACGGCAGCCAGATAGATGAAATGGCCGCTTTTTTGACCGCCGGTAACTTTAGCGCTCATTATAACAAAAAGCGCCTTAATTACAGCTGGCCGCACTTGGGCCGGCGCCTGAACTCTCTTTTAACGGGCGCCCTTTCATGAATCTCCGCGCGGCCGGTTTAAAAGGGCTTTTTTGGCAGGCTCTGGGGCGCTACTCCGGCACAGCCGTTATTTTTGTAACAGGCATTATACTGGCCCGCCTGCTTGAGCCCAAAGATTACGGCCTTATCGGCATGTTAAATATCTTTTTAGCTATCAGCAATTCCTTTATTGACAGCGGTTTTAACGCGGCGCTCATTCAAAAAAAAGAGGCGACGGAAGAAGATTTTTCCACTGTATTTTTCTTTAATTTGACTATTGCCGTACTCCTTTACCTCCTGCTCTATTTTTTGGCTCCTTTCATCGCCGCTTTTTACCGGGCACCGCTTTTGACCGAAATAACACGCGTTGTGGCTTTTTCCTTAATTATTAATGGCTTATACATTGTTCAGCGCACTGTTTTAACCAAAAAAGTAGATTTTAAAACCCAGACCAAAATCACTATCCCGGCAGTAGTTTTTGCCGGCCTTACCGCTATTATCCTGGCTTATCTGGGCTTTGGCCCCTGGGCACTTGTAGCCAATATTTTGCTCTCCGCTCTCTATACTTGCCTGGCTATGTGGCACTATTGCCGCTGGGAACCCCAATTATGCTTTAACAAAAAATCTTTCAGTGAACTCTTCCATTTTGGCGGCAAAGTTTTAGCCAGTGGACTTTTAACCAATATTTACAACAACTTACATTCATTAATAATCGGCAGAGTCTTTAGCCCGACCGAGCTTGGGCACTTTACCAAAGCCAACTCCTTTGCCACCTTGCCATCGTATAATTTATCGGTGGCCATAAGTAGCGTAACATTGCCTATTTACAGCAAATTACAAGATGACGATGCGGCTCTTAAAGCCGAAGCCCTGCACTATCTCTCTTACAGCACCTTTTTCATCTTCCCCATGATGCTGGGCCTCGCCGCTGTGGCCAAGCCGCTCATTATATTGCTTTTAACCCAAAAATGGCTACCGGCCGCCAAGCTGCTCACTATTTTGGCTTTCGGCTATATGTGGCACCATATCCAAACAATAGACCAAAATGTCATGCTGGCCAAGGGGCGCTCGGATGCCACCTTCATCATGGAGCTCATTAGGCGCGGAATAGGCATTATTTTGCTCTTTGCCGCTCTCCCCTTTGGCATCCCGGCTATGTGCTGTTCCTTTGCCGTTTCTTACTTTGCCGCCTTTATCCTGGGCCTTATCTTTGCCCAAAAAACAGTAAACTTTTCTATAAAAGAGCGGCTTAGGGTTATCGGGCCGATTTTTTTAAATGCCTTCATCATGTTTTTGGCAGTAAGCGGAGTCGAAATGCTCATAAATTCAAATATTTTAAAACTAATTGCCGGCATAGTAAGCGGTATTATTATTTATAGCGCTCTCTCTTTTATTTTAACACCTAAGCTAGCCCACAGCACTTGGGCTTTTCTCACTAAAAAGAGGCCAAAAAATGGTTAAAATCGTAACTGTCATCGGCGCCCGCCCGCAATTCATCAAAGCGGCGGTACTTTCCCGGCTCATGCACCTTGAGCCTTATTCCGCTGATTTTAAAGAGTTTATCATCCACACCGGCCAACATTATGATCAAAATATGTCAGCCGTTTTTTTTGAGGAAATGGCCATCCCGGCACCACAGATAAACCTGGGCATCGGCGGCAAAAGTCACGGCGCCATGACCGGTGAAATGCTCATCGCCATAGAAAAAATACTTATGGATATTAAGCCCGACCTCGTTCTGGTTTACGGCGATACCGATTCCACCTTAGCCGGCGCCCTGGCTGCCGGTAAATTGCTCATTCCCATAGCTCATGTGGAAGCCGGGCTTAGAAGCCATGTCATGGCCATGCCGGAGGAGCAAAACCGCATTCTTACCGACCACTTAGCCTCTTGGCTTTTGGCCCCAACCGCTACCGCCGCCGAAAACTTGGCTAAAGAGAATGTGCACGGCCGGATTCACATAACGGGCGATATTATGTACGATGCTCATCTTTTTTACCGCCCAAGAGCCCAAATGCCGCCCTGTGCCCGGGAAGAACCTTATTTTCTGGCAACGGTCCACCGGGCAGAAAATACTGATAATAAAGCAAATTTAGAAAATATTTTTGCCGGCCTTAGCCAGATTAAAGAGCGCGTTATTTTGCCACTCCACCCAAGAACGCGCCAAAAGTGCCAAACTTTCGGCCTTAATATACCGCCGAATATCAAAGTGCTGGAGCCGGTGGGCTATTTGGAGATGCTCGGCCTGGAATTAAATGCAAAGGCCATTATTACCGATTCCGGCGGCGTGCAAAAAGAAGCTTATTTTTGCCAAAAGCCTTGCATAACTTTGCGAAGCGAAACCGAATGGGTGGAAACAGTAACCAGCGGCTGGAATACTTTAGCCGCTACTAACGGCGAAGCCATTGCCGAGGCGGCAAAGAATCTTAAAATACCCCAAAATTATCCGCCGCTTTACGGCGATGGACACTGCGGGGAAAAAATATTGAAAATACTCGGTTGACTTTTACCTATTTTCCATGAGCCAAATCATCAGTTGCTTTTGGGCATGGAGGCGGTTTTCCGCTTCGTCAAAAATTTCCGGGTGGGATTCAATAACACTGGCAGCTATCTCTTCACCGCGGTGAGCCGGCAGGCAGTGCAGCACTTTTACCCCGGATTTGGCCACTTTCAAAAGCTCTTCATCAACAATAAAACCTTTGAAATCCTGGGCTCTTTTAGCTTTTTCCGCCTCCTGGCCCATGCTGGCCCAAACATCGGTGGTCACCACATCGGCCTCTTTGGCTGCCTCTTTGGGGCTATGCACAATATTGATTTGCTTATTGCCACGTGCTCTGGCCCGTGCCAAAATAGCGGCATCAGGCTCATAGCCCTCTGGCACAGCCAAGGTAAGCTTAAAGCCCAAGTGGCCGGCAGATTCAATCCAGGAATTGGCCATATTATTGCCATCGCCAATCCAGGCTACAGCCATAGTGGCCAAATCAAGGCCATGCTCTTTAAGTGTCATAAGGTCTGCCAGAAGCTGGCAAGGATGCACCAAATCGGTGAGGCCGTTAATAATGGGCACACCGGCATATTTAGCATATTTTTCCACTACTTCCTGGCCAAAAGTGCGCACCATTATCATATCGCAATAGCGGCCCATTACCCGCGCGGTGTCTTCTGTGGGCTCACCGCGGGCAATCTGCGAACCGGAGGAGGTTACCACCACAGCCTGGCCGCCAAGATGATAAATGCCCGTTTCAAAGCTCACTCTGGTGCGCGTAGATGACTTTTCAAAAACAAGAGCCACCACTTTGTCTTTGAGAGTTTTAGGGTCCTGCCCGGCCCGGTGTGCTTTTTTCAGAGCTATGGCATTATCCAAAAGAGCTTTTAGTTCATCTGTCGTTACATCTTCAAAAGAAAGTAAGTGCTTCATGGTTTCTCCTCATACCCATCCAGAAAATTAAGTGCCATGCCCACCGGCCGGCGGGCGAAGTATAGCAACAGAAGAGCACCGGAGGCAGATCTCAATCATCATTTAA
>JAEEML010000082.1 GCA_016283195.1 Deltaproteobacteria bacterium
AAGCCTTAGGGCATAGTCGTTAACCGGAGCTTTGGGGAGAGTATAGCAAGCCTCATATCCGGAGAGCAGATTGTCCATTAAATTGCCGAGGCCCTCCGGTGTAGCCGATTTTTTGTAACTAAAATCAAAGCGAAAAACCGGGTATTTTATCCACTCCTTCTCCAGTTTTTCTATGGCAAGCCCGCTAAAAAGCTCTTTTTGCCCTTTGAAATAGGCTTCAAGTGTGGAGATTAAAAGGCTTTTTCCAAAGCGGCGCGGGCGGGAGAGAAAATAGACTTTGCCCTCTGTCACCAGCTTATAAATAAGGGCTGTTTTATCAATATAAATAGCTTCGCGCCGGCGAATATCTTCAAATGTCTGCATACCGATGGGGAACATACGCTTACTCATGGCTTCCTCCCTGCGGCGCAGTGTAGCAGGTTTTAGCGGCTGGTGGAAGGGGGTGGAAAATCCGGTTTTATAGCGCACCGCAAAGCGCTAACAGATTAGCGCCCTGCCAAGGCTACTATTGCTATTTGACCTCTTGCAAAACATCTTTATAAATATGGGATAAATGGTCATCATCAAGAGATTTCACCACCGGGGCGAGTTTATCGAGCTCGGCTTTGCCGCCAAGAGCGGCAATACCCCTTATAACCTGCCCTTTGCCCAAAAAGTTCATTTGACGATCTTGCAACATATCGGTCATAACAGCTAAAAACTCATCTACTTTAAACCAGGTAGCCTCTGCTTTCCATTTATCAAACTGACCGTGATCATTAGCTACTTGCTTAAAAACATAAGTAGCCTCCCAAGCCGGAAGGAGGTTGCTGCGCGGCTTTTTTTGAAAATAAGCCATAGTGGCTCTATAGGCAGCCTCGCTATGATGCTCATGCGCCGGATAATCTAGCCACATAGTAGCGAGTCCGCGCATACATTCATCATGGAGGGACATTTTTTGCGGATTGTTTAATATAGCCACGATAGGTTCAATAAGCTCTTCGTTATATAGTTTACCGGCACCGACACAGGCACTTTCCGCCACTTTGGGATCGCTGTCGTTCATCAGAGCAATAATGGCCTCTTTAGCACCGGCTACTTTATTCGAACCGGCATTGGTTAAAGCATTAACTACCTGCTGGCGAATAAAAACATTCTCGTGTTTGGCCATATTTATCAAAAAAGCGCCTATTTCTGCATCTTTATTGCCATCAGCGGCCAAGCCGGCTACCAATTTTTTGAGAGCATAAGGTTCTTCTTCGCTTTTAATCGCCTCCTTTATCAAAGTAAGGTCCGGAGTGCCAGAGGAAAGCAACTCATGGAAGGCGGCATAAGCTCTACCGCGCACAATAGGCGAAGTGTTTTTTACAAGTCGCGGCAAAGTAGCGGTAAATGGCGGTAAATTAGCGCCGTCTTTGCGCAAAAGTCTAATGGCCCTGGCAGCAATATTGCTATTTCTATCAACCGAGAAGGTCTCATCATCTATTTTGGCACAAGCCATGGCTTCCATAATTGCGGCATATTCATTGGGGGTAACATTAGCCGGATCTTTTACTGTGGCCCGCAAAGATTCCGCAGTAACAGTTTTACAATCCACGGTTTGCGGCGGATCGAGTTCCGACTGCGGAGCCTGAACTAAAGCTTTGTCGGAGAGCGCATCGCTGCCCTTATCAGAAGCCGGAGCCGAGGTCTTTTCCTCATTAGATGCTACCGTATTTTCGGCCTGTTGTTGCTTGTTGCAGTTAGCTATTGTTACAGCTATGGCGGCGCAGAAAAACGGAACAAACATTTTTTTCATAAATCTCTCCTCTACAAGTGGCGTACCACTTAAAACGATGACAAAATCTAGTGATGCCCAGAGTATCTGTCAATGGGATTATATTCTAAAATGGCGCCTGATTTTGCGCTATTCCCTTGCGACCGGGCTCTATCTCGGCTATAAGAGCGCCAGTGGAAATAGCTTCCACAATATAAGCAGGAGTTTCTTATGAGTGAGCGCAAAAGCGGTATTTTAATGCACATCAGTTCTCTGCCTTCTATTTACCCCATCGGCGATTTTGGCCCGGCGGCCCGCCGTTTTGCTGATTTTTTACAAAAAGCGGGGCAAAAAATCTGGCAGGTTCTGCCGCTCACCGCTACCGACCCCGGGCGCGGCAACAGCCCCTATAGCAGCATTTCGGCTTTTGCCATAAACCCGCTCTTTATCAGCCCGGAAATTTTAGCCGCTGACGGCCTCATCACCCAAGAAGAGCTCTCTATTTATGCCACCAGCGAAAAAGGCACTGTTAATTACGACCAGGCTATTTCCGGCAAAGATCAGCTTTTACGCCTAGCTAGCCGACGCTTTGCCCAAAAAGCGGATTTGATGGAAAAACTAGCCGCTTTTGAAGAAGAAGAGAGCTACTGGCTTAGCGATATGGCTATTTATACCGTCATCCGCCAGGTGCTCAAAATTTACGAATGGCCCAAATGGCCGGAAGAATTAAAACTGCGCACCAATTTGGCCACCTTCGCCAAAGAGCACGAAGAAGAAATTTTGCACCAAAAGATTTGCCAATATTTTGCTTACAGCCAGTGGAAAGATCTTTTAAATTATTGCCATGAAAAAGGCCTCGAAGTTTTGGGCGATATTCCCATTTATGTAGATCACGATAGCTCCGATGTCTGGAGCCACCCCGAGCTCTTTAAGCTGGACAGCGAATACAAAGTGGCCGCCGCCGCCGGCGTGCCGCCCGATTATTTCAGCGCCACCGGCCAGCTCTGGGGTAATCCTTGCTATAATTGGCCCAAAATTGCCGAAACCGGCTTTGACTGGTGGGTGCGGCGGCTAGAGCACAACCAGGCCATGTTTGATTATATCCGCATCGACCACTTTAGGGGCCTTGCCGCCTATTGGGAGGTGCCAGCCGGCGAAAAAACAGCCATCAACGGTAAATGGGTGCCCGGCCCCGGCGCGGCTCTCTTTAGAGCGGCCGAAGAACGCCTGGGCAAATTAAATATTGTGGCCGAGGATTTAGGCACCATCACCCCTGATGTCATCAGCCTCATCAATGAGCTGGGCTTCCCCGGCATGAAGGTTTTGCAATTTGCCTTCTCTGACCCCCAAAACCTCTACATGCCGCATAATTTTGAAAGAAATACCGTGGTTTATACCGGCACCCACGACAACAACACCACCGTGGGCTGGTACAAAACCGACGCCAGTGACAAAGAGCGCGGCTATCTCGCCGCTTATACCGGCAAAAAGATCACCAGCGACAATGTGGCCTGGGAGCTTTTGCGCCTGGCCGAAGCTTCTGTAGCCAATACTGCCATTATCGCCATGCAGGATGCCCTCTCGCTCGATGGCTGGGCCCGCATGAACACTCCTGGTGTGGCCGCCAATAACTTTGCCTGGCGCATGGTAGAAAACCAGCTCAGCGATAAACTGGCCACCGAGCTTTTAACCCTTACGCAGCTCTTTAACCGGTAAACCCCGCCATGGCCCAAGTCTTTAACCTCTTTATTCACCCCGCCGATGAAGCCGCTTTTTTGGGGCAATTTGCCAAATATGAGCTCTCTTTGTACCCGGAATATGTGCCGCCGGATTGGGCGCCGCCCCTAGTAAATGCCGAAGCCATTGCCACTATGAATAGCCAGGAGAGCGCTTGGTACCTAGCGGCAGAAAAGATGGATGAAATCACCGCCTACCCTATTAAACGCGGCCCATATAAAGGTTTTCTTAAGATAGAAGAGGTGCCCTCGCCGGTTTTTTATTATGAACGCTCTTTTATCAACGACAAAAACGAGCTCGTGGCCGGCAAACTCTGGGTGGAGCTGGAAGGCATCGACGGCCTGGCCCAAGGGCGCCCCAAGCCCTACGGCCTAAAAGTCATCTATAACGAGCTGAATAACTGGATAAATAAGACTTATCGCCGCTCTATCCCCAAAGGCGCCTGGATTAGCCCCAAGGCCGCCGCCAAATGGAAGGCCGGAGAACTCACCTTGCGCCTTGCTGGCCACCATGCCGGCACAGTCAGCGTGTGGAAATAATCTCTTTTTTGCTTGGTTTATTTAAGCAGCGGGAAGTGAATGGTCGGGGTGGCAAGATTCGAACTTGTGACCTCTTCGTCCCGAACGAAGCGCTCTACCAGGCTGAGCTACACCCCGGACGCTCGCTTAGATACGAAAATTAACGGCCAAAGTCAATAACAAAAAATAAATTTTCTTAAGAAAAATACGAATTGCCCCTTAACACTGGACAATCTAAAGGACTTTTGATAACAAAAGCCCGCTATATGAGCGCATGGCGCCTGAGGAGTTTCCGTAAAAATGTTAGAAATAGTCAGCAAAGGTTTTAGAACAGCCAAAAATCTCATCACCGGCCAAACAGAGCTCACCGAGAGTAATATCGACGCCGCTTTAAAGGAGATTCGCCTCTCTCTCTTGGAAGCCGATGTCGATTTGGCGGTGGTTAAGTCCTTCTTGAATCGCGTTAAAGAACGAGCCATCGGCGAGATTGTGCCCAAAGAGCTGAAGAGCGAAAAGCGTCGCCTAAAAGTTTCTCCCGGCGACCATTTTACCGCCATTTGCCAAGACGAGCTGGAAAAGCTCATGGGCGAAGGGCAAACTATCGGTCAGCCGATAACTTTCCGCCGCCCCTTAACCACCATTATGATGGTTGGTCTCCAGGGTGCCGGTAAAACCACCACCTGCGGCAAGCTGGCCAGCTATTTAAAAGCGCAAAAACGCAAAGTAATGCTGGTCGCCGGCGATGTTTACCGCCCCGCCGCTTATGAACAGCTCAAAGTTTTGGGCAATTCCCTGAATATCCCCGTCTTTCATAAAGAGGGGCTCATGCCGCCAGATTTGGTGCGCGCCGCTCTCTATGCCGCCCGCGAACGCCGCGTTGATGTGCTGATTCTAGATACTGCCGGCCGCCTCTCCATTGATGAGCCCTTGATGAAAGAGCTGGAGGATGTCAAAGCTATCATGAAGCCGGACAACATCTTCCTGGTGGTGGATGCTATGTCGGGCCGCGATGCCGTAAATACAGCGGCGGAATTTAACCGGCGCCTCGACATCACCGGCTTTATTATGACCAAGCTGGACGGCGATGCCCGTGGTGGTA
>JAEEML010000083.1 GCA_016283195.1 Deltaproteobacteria bacterium
AGCACAATATTTTTGCAATAATTGGAACCAAAAATACCAAAGCGTGAGATGTGCATTATATAATTAGACTGCCTGACATTTGAGAGCAGGAGATTAACCACACCCACCGGCTGACTGTCATAAGTCCCCGCCTGGTTGGTTTGAGGGCCATAGGCTTTGTGGGCAGTAAGAATGGTATTCCGGATAACAATATTGGCTGCCGCTTCCATGATGAGGAAACCGCGATAAGGAGAACCGCTGTCGCCTTCGCCGCTAATATAGTGCTCAAGACCATCAACTATAACATTCGACCTTAGGATATATATGCCACGGTTATATTCTTCCCTTGAATCAACCCGGTTGGCTATGGTGGTGAATTTACCACCGTATATATAGAGAATTTCGCTATCGACCGGGAAAGCATGCAAGGTGGTTATAGTGTTATAATCCCAAATAATCGGCGAAGATGCGGCTACGTTACCTAGCGCGTCAACCAGAATATATTCGTGCTGTATGTCACCTGTATTGGCATTGTTACCAGTACGAATATATTGGCGATTATTGGCATTATAAGGCACCAAGACGGCCGGCCATGGCAAGTTGACATCGACATGCGTTTGGCCGCGGCTTAGGGTGGTTAAAGTGGGAGCTGCCCCCTGATTGGTATTTACGCCGTTATCTATGAGCACCCGGGCCGGAATAGTTGATGCAACAATAAAGACGTAATTATTTTTGGCATCAAGGCCGATATTGGAATCATCAATAATAAAGTTGGCGCCGCTCCAGTTAGTATTGGTAGCAATAATGGCGCTTTGGGTTACATCGCTGATATAGTAAGTGGCGCCGGGAGTAGCACTTACACAGCGGCCTATACTGTTGGCGTAGGCATGGGTCGCCACAATAGCCGGGAGGTCATTAACCTGACCGTTACCCAGAGCGCCAAATTGCTCATAAGTAATGCAGGGCAAATCTACTTTTGTGGCACAATTTGGCCCGCTCCAGCCGGGCTCACAAACGCAATAACCCTGGCCGTAATAGCCATCAAAACAGGTGCCGTGCTGGCCGCAATTGGGGCAGGCTATACAATTTTGGCCAAAGTAACCTTGGGCACACTGGGTGCAATTTTCGCCGCTAAAGCCGGTGTCGCACTGGCAAGTGCCGTTACCGTTTTTGCCATCGCGGCAGGTGCCGTGGTTGCAATTGGGGCAGGGGTCACAATTTGGACCATAATGATTATCGGCACAGGCATTGCAAGTTGTGCCGGACCAATTAGCTAAGCAAGTGCAGCCGCCAAAGCCGTTTAAGCCCTCATGGCAGGTGCCGTGATAGCAAGTGGGGCATTTTTGACAATTTGGCCCATAATAACCGCTGGCGCAATTTGTACATTGCAAACCGTCCCAGCCGGTATCGCATGTACAATCACCATGGCCTGATGGGCCGTCATTGCAGGAACCGTGGTTACAATTCTGGCAAAGCTGGCAACTGGCACCGTAATAATTTTCGGCGCAGGTATTGCAACGAGTGCCGCTCCAGCCTGGGTCACACATACAGGTGCCGTTGCCCCAAATATTGTCACGGCAAGTACCGTGCTGGCCGCAATCCGGGCACTTTTCACAATTTGGGCCAAAGTAGCCATCGGCACAATTGTCGCAAAGATCGCTGGCAAAGCCTTCCTGACAGACACATTCGCCGCTGGCATAGATGCCGGAGAGCGGGCTGCCATGCTCGCCGCAATCGGGCACCGGGTCGCAATTTAGGCCAAAGTGGCCGGGGGCACAATCGTCACAAAATTCGCCGCCAAAGCCGGGCAAACAATTGCACTGGCCGCTGCCCATGGGGCCATCATCGCAGGAGCCGTTTACACAAGGCTGACATCTTTCGCAATTCTCGCCAAAATAGCCGGGAGCGCAAGTGTCGCAATTTTCGCCGCTAAAGCCGAGAGCGCAGCGGCACTCGCCGTTATTATCAAGGCCGCTATTGCAAGTGCCGTGCTCGCCGCAATCCGGGCAGGGGTCACAATTGGGCCCAAAGTGGCCGTCTAAGCACTCATTGCAGAGTTCTCCGCCAAATCCTTCCTGGCAGGTGCACCCGCCACTACCGGAAATTCCGCTATTGCAAGTGCCGTGCTCGCCGCAATCCGGGCAGGGGTCACAATTTTCGCCAAAGAAGTCGCTGTTACAATCAGCGCAGGTCGGGCCGGTAAAGCCGCTATTACATAGGCACTCGCCGCTGCCTGATAGGCCGTCTTGGCAAAGGCCGTGAGCGCCGCAAATGGGGCAGGCTTCACAATTTGGGCCAAAGTAGCCGGGAGCACAGGTATCACAAGCCGGGCCGGCAAAGCCGCTATCGCAAGCACAGGTGCCATTGCCGGAGATGGTATCTTGGCAGTGGCCATGCTCACCGCAATCCGGGCAAAGTTCACAATCCGGCCCAAAGCGGCCGCTTTCGCACTCGGCGCAATCGGGAGCGGCAAATCCTACGGCGCATTCATTGCATAAAGCGCCGCTAAAGCCTTTATTGCAAACACAAGCGCCGTCACCGGCAATAGTGTCGCGGCAGTGGCTATGCGGGCCGCAAGCCGGGCATTTCTCACAATTCGGCCCGAAATGGCCGGGAGCGCAGCTGTTGCAATAAGTGCCGGCAAAGCCGCTATTGCAAGCGCAGGTGCCATTGCCGGAGATGGTCTCCTGGCAGTGGCCATGCTCGCCGCAAGCCGGGCATTTTTCGCAATTTTCGCCGAAGTGGCCGGCGGCGCATTCATTACATAAAGCGCCGCTAAAGCCGGGCAAACAATTGCAAGTGCCGTCGTTATTTTTGCCGTCATTACAAGAGGCGTGCGGGCCGCAATTTGGGCATTTTTCGCAATTTTCGCCAAAATAGCCCTTGGCACAATCGGTGCAAAATTCGCCGGCAAAGCCTTCTTGGCAAAGACAGTTGCCACTACTATAGAGCCCCTCTATGGCTGAGCCGTGCGGGCCGCAATCCGGCACTGGGTCGCAATTTGGCCCAAAGTGGCCTTTGGCACATTCATCGCAAAGATCGCCGCCAAAACCGGGCAGGCAATCACACTTGCCGCTGCCAGAGAGGCTATCAACGCAGGCGCCATTTAAACAGGCCGGGCATTTTTCGCAATTTTCGCCAAAATAGCCTGGAGCGCAGGTATCACAAGCCTGGCCGGTAAAGCCCTCGTTGCAAGTACATTTCCCATCGTTATTAAGGCCGGCATTACAAGTGCCGTGCGGGCCGCAATCCGGGCACTCGGCGCAACTTGGGCCAAAGTGACCGGCGGCGCATTGTTTGCAAGTTGGGCCGCCAAAGCCGGGCTCACATATACAGTTGCCGTCATTATCGGGGCCGGTGTTACAAGTGCCGTGAATGCCGCAATTGGGGCAGGGCAGGCAATTTTGGCCGTAGTAACCGGCGGTGCACTCATTGCAATCTTCGCCGGTGAAGCCGGTATTGCAAGCACATTCACCGTCGCCGGAAGCGCCGTCGTTGCAAGTGCTGTGGGGGTTACATTGTTTGCACGGCTGACAATTAGATCCATAATAACCTTTGGCACATTCGTCGCAGTGCTCGCCTTTCCAGCCTAAAGCACAAAAACATGAGCCGTTGTTATAGAGCCCATCGAGACAAAAACCATGTGGGCCGCAATCGGGGCAAGGGTCACAATTAGGGCCGAAAAAGCCTTTTTGACATTCATCGCACGAAGAATTGAAATTGGCATTCGGGCACTCTTTGGGGGGCGTTACATCAGTAACGCTGTCATCGCTCATAGCATCGCTGGCACTATCACTGGATGTGTCATCGTTGCCGCGATTTACCGGCGGTTTTGTTTCCTGAACCGGTTCCAGTGGCTGGCTACAAGCGCCTAAGCTCTGACCAATTGCCCAAAGCCCCAGGAGCATATATGATATGTGTTTTTTCACCTTTGCACCTCACGTTGAAGCAGCCCTAGTTATTGAAGATTCATCGGATATGGTATGCCGTATACAATTATATTAATATAAGTATCCCAGTCTGGATGATTACCCCAATTTTCCTGGGTGAGAGGGCCGGGATCACGTTTATATAATATGTTTTTTGATAAATCTATTACCCATGAAGTAAGCAGTATTTGCGACCCGACAGCATAGGCCTGATAAGTATGCCCAGGCCAGGTGCCGGTCACAATGGCAGTGGTTGGAGTCCCTACAGTTTGGGGAACATTAATATAATAGACACCGGGCTCTGTTCTTTGAACAGTTAAGCCTCCCATAAGAGCAGTGAAACTTAAACTGGCATCACTACAATCCCAATTGGTGTGACCGCTTACCGCGGCGGCTATATTGCAATGAACCCTTATTGTGCCAAAAGCTATAGCCCCGTAAAGTCCTTTGTTCCAAGCCCATGCCGGCAGAGTATCGGGAGTAACAGCCGAGATAATTTGTGTTTGAATATCCGGGTGCAAATCAGCATAAAGTATGGTGCCGTCCGTAATATGAGCATTGCTAATAACGTTAGCGGAATTTGGCAAAGAATTTTGAATGCGTGAGCTAATCTCACTATGTAAATCACGCCATAGAATTGAGCCATCCTTGATTTTATAGCTGTCAACAGTATTATCGGCAATACCTAAAGCCTCGCCGCCTATAGTGCTTGAAGCCGCATATTTAGTGCTGTTTAAAAGAGCGTTATCGGCTTTATTGAGTGAAGCTTGCACCGAGCTATGCAACTTGGATTTTTGAATACCGGCACTGGCGCTGATATCTTCATCCAAAATAGATCCGTTTTTAATTTTGGTGGTATCAACGGAATCGGGGGCCAATTTGCTCATGGAAACAGCTTGGTTGATAATATCGGCAGCACTTATACAACCATTGGGATTTTGGCATTCGAGATCGGTTGCCGGGCCGCCGGGCGCAGTGGAGGCGGCATAATTGAAATTGCCGGTTAAAGCATTATCGGCTCTCGCCAAAGAAGCTTGCACGGAGCTGTCGAGTTTAGACCTTTTAATGCCGGCATTTTCGGCAATATCCTCATCCATGATGGAACCGTTTTTAATATTTATGCTTTCAACGGCTTCTTCTGCTAATTTGTCGTGTGAAACAGCCATGTTAGCTATTTCGTTTTCACCAACGCAGCCGCTATTTATACAATCGAGATCGGTGGCCGGGCCGCCAGGCATGGTGGAGGCAGCATAATTGGAGTTGGCGGAAAGGGCGTTATCGGCTTTATCAAGAGAGGCTTGCACGGAGCTGTCAAGTTTTGCCCTTTGGATGGCGGCCTCGAAACTTATATCTTCATCTTTAATGGAGCCATTTTCGATATTGTCGCCGTTTACGGCATCTGAGGCCAGTTTATCATGAGAAACAGCCATGGAGGCTATTTCATTTTCACCAACACAACCGGCTGCGGCGCAATTAAGATCGGTGGCCGGGCCGCCAGGGTAATCGGCTGCGGCATAGCTTGTGGAATCCGGCAGGGCCCTATCGGCTTTATCAAGAGAAGCTTGCACGGAGCTGGCGAGTTTCGACTTTTGAATTCCGGCACTGTCGCTAATATCTGCGTCTAAAATTGAGTTATTCTTAATTTTTAAAGTATCTACCGAATCAGCCGCTAATTTATTCATAGAAACCGCGAGGTTTTCCAGATCACTGGTGCCAACACAACCGGCGGAATTAGCGCATTTAAGGTCGCTGGCCGGGCCGCCTTTGCTGCTTGAAGCGGCATAATTAAAAGAAATCTTGCTGTCTGAGATGGAGTTATCAGCAAGCGGGCCTTCACCGATACTCTCTCCAAGGCCGTTTAACTTGGATTTAATAGTGCTATCAAGTTGATTTTCGGTAACGCAGCCTGCGCATTGCAAATCTTCGGCACTGCCGGCATGGTCGGCGTAAGAAGCCATAATGGAAAA
Organism: Deltaproteobacteria bacterium; assembly: GCA_016283195.1. GTDB lineage: Bacteria > JAEEML01 > JAEEML01 > JAEEML01 > JAEEML01 > JAEEML01. Next base: position 5,876 of record JAEEML010000083.1, read on the forward strand.
AGGCGTTGAATTTATAGGTATTCTGGGGCTCAGTTCCACATCGCCTATGGTGATAGCGAGTTCTAAACGGCCGGCGGCTATCACCTGCTCTTCGTCAATACCGTCAATGGTGAAGTTATAATAACCGTCTTCCACCGCAATATCTTTGGTGACTTCTTTAATAACTTCGCCCATGCCATTGTAAATCTTGGCAGTTATTGAATAATTACCGTTAGCTAGTGCTCCGTCCTCGCGGATAATACCGTGATGAGTAAAACTCATGGGCACCATAGCCAGCGCCGCAGCACTATCTCCCAGTAAGAGTCCCAAAGTAAGAAGGCAGCTCAAGAAAGTTTTGCAATGCATATTATTTCTCCCACTAAGTTCATATCGAAAGCCGATATACCGGATTCCATATTACCAGCTTTTTTAACTACATTAACACTAGTAAGTTGCAAAAAATTGTACAAATATTTAGAAAGATGGCGGAGGTTTTACGATGAAACTACAAAAAATACTTATTTTACCCTTGATGTTAACAGCTTGCACACCACATGGCGGCTCTGCACCGCAGGCGGGAGAGGAGCAAAATAAAAAAATGAGTACAGCAGCCCAGGAAGATCCGGCGGCAAAATTTGTCAAAGATTTTTCCGCTACTTGGCAGCCGCTTTTTAAAGAGGCCAATCTCGGTTGGTGGGAAGCCAACACCACCGGCAGCGATGCGGCCTTTAAACGCGAAGAGGAGGCCGAAAATGCCCTTGATGCCCTCTATGCCGATGCGGAGAATTTTAAAAAAATCTCCATGTGGCGGCAAAAGGTGACCGACCCGGAACTAAAGCGCTCTTTGGAAGTTATTTACCGCTATGCGCTCCCAAAACAGATTTCTGCGGAAAAACTAGCTGAAATGACTACTCTTTCAGCCAAAAGTAACCAGGCTTTTAATACCCACAGGAGCCCGGTAAACGGCAAAGAGCTCACCGAAAATGAAGTGCGGGCCATTTTGAGCACTTCCACCAGTAGTGCCGAAGTCAAAGCCGCCTGGGAAGGGTACCACCTGGTGGGCGAAAAGGTGGCCGGCGATTTAAAGAAGCTGGTGCTGCTTAGAAACGAGGCGGCCAAGGCGGCAGGATATGATAATTATTATCAAATGTCGCTGGCTGCTATGGAGATTGATGAAGCAGAGCTTTTTAAACTCTTGGATGAGTTGGCTCTCCTCACCGATGAGCCCTTTGCCCGCCTTAAAGGTGAAATTGATAAAGCGCTCGCTAAGAAATTCGGCATAACTCCGGAAGAGCTCATGCCCTGGCATCATCAGGATCTCTTTTTCCAAGAGGTGCCGGAAGTTTCCGGCCCCAGCCTTGATGAAGTGTATAAAAACGCCGATCTCCTTAAAATTGTTCCTGAATATTATAAGAGCATCGGCCTGGAAACAGCCGCTATTTTAGAAAAGAGCAGCCTTTTTGAAGCTCCCGGCAAAAGCCCGCACGCTTTTATGGTTGATATAGATAGAGAAGGCGATGTGCGCATTTTAACCAATTTGAAAAATAGCGCATACTGGGCCGATACGCTGCTGCATGAGCTGGGCCACGGCGTCTATCAGGTGAATATTTCTCATGATTTACCAATTATTTTGCGCGAGGCGGCTCATGAGTGCATTACAGAAGGGGTGGCCATGATGTTTGGCTCGCTCTCTAAAGATGAATGCTTTTTGCGCCGGGCCCTTGGTGCGGATGATGCCGATCTCATTGCCGCTGCCAAAAAGTCGCACGCCATGGAAGAGCTCATCTTTAGCCGCTGGGCTCAGGTGATGATTCGCTTTGAAAAGGAGCTCTATGAAAAGCCGGAGAGCGATCTTAATGCCCGCTGGTGGGAGCTCAAAAAGCGCTATCAGCTGATAAATACCCCGGAAGGGCGCGATAAGCCCGATTACGCCGCCAAGATGCACTTTATCGGCGCGCCGGTTTATTATCAAAATTATCTTTATGGCCACCTTTTTGCCGCCCAGCTTTTGGAATATTTGCGTAGTAGCAACAAGTTAGCCAGTGACGAAGGCTGCTTTTATGGCCACAAAGAGGTGGGCGATCAGCTCAAAAAAGAGCTTTTTGCCCCCGGCATGAGCTTGCCTTGGCCGCTTCTAGTAGAAAAGGTGACCGGCGCGCCGCTCTCGGCTAAGGCTTTTGCCAAAGAGATTGAAGGAATCTGAGTCACTCCTTCTTCTTCTCTGTTTTGAACAAATCATGTTTTTTCTTTTTGGGAAAACCTTTGCTCACGGTGCGGCCACTTTTTTACTGCAGTGCCCGTTTCTGCTCGTTACTAGTTCTTTATTTTATTCTGTTTTTTGTGGGGAAGAAACCTCCGCTAATTTCGAAGCGCTCAGGTTTCTTCCCCACGCCCCTTCTTCCGCCGCACGACCAAGGGACACCCTTGGAACCCGGGAGTTCAATAAAAATGGCTTTGTTTATGCCATGTTACAAAATCATTCTCTGCTTATTTGTCTTAAAAGCCAGAGGCCACACTTGAGAACAGGTATGAGTAGCCTGCCTCTGGCTTAGCCGGGGCTGGCCGCCCCGGTTAAGCGGACCCCTCCTCATCAAGTAGTGGAAATCATTAAAAATCGCCCCTCCCCGATGCAGGGAGGGGCTCCAATTCACTCGTCTCTACTTTCAAGGGGACAGTTCATTACTTCTTGAAGCCGAAATCTTCAACTTTAAGGGTGCGGCAATTTTCGGAAACAGTGCGCACTGTGGTGTGGGGGAAGCCATCCGGGGCATAGGCATTTACTTCAAAGGAGAGCTCCACTTCACAATTATCCACTGCCGAGAGGTGGGGAATAATCTCGGTGAGGTAATTTTGTAATTCGCGGTTGGCTCTTATGTTGTCGAGCGTTACCCGCATATAAAATTTGCGGTCCGGCGCCGGCTCTTGGGCTGCCTCTGCGGGAGCTTTTACGGCCGGGGCCGGTGCGGCGGCCGGGGCGGCAGCTATATAGGTGCTGTTATTCACATTTTCGGCGCTTTTTACTATTTCGCGCTCTTTCTTTTGGCGCTCTTCCTCTTTAATGGCCTGAGCTATTTTAACCAGGTAATCGCTGGGATAAATATCAATAATTTCCTTGCCGTGCCTAAGTGCTGTATAGCCGCTAGCGGTAACATCAGAAGCAATGGCAAAGGTATCGGCCGCCACACCGGCTCTAATAGTGCTTTCCAAAACGGCAAAACTGGCCAGGCGTGGCAGGTAACAGTAAGTGGAAAGATAATCCCAAAGCTTTTTGAGCTGAATATGGTCACTATCCTGCCAGAGCAGATTATCCAGCTCCATTTTGAGCAAAACTGGTGCCCATTTGGTAATAAGTTGATCGTTTTGCGTAAGTTTTGAGAGCGCTTTGGCCACTATCGGGGCATTGCCCGCCAGGCGCTCGCTATCCCAGATAATCGTCTTTATATCGGCGCTGTTATCAATGCGTGGCACCAAAAGCCAGCAATAGGCTTCCTTTAAGCGGCTTTCCACCGCTTCACTGCATCTTAGAATATTGGACTCGGTTTCCAGATTTTGGCTGGCATCGAGGTTGAGGCTGGTTTTATCCCGGAGAATGGACTCCCAGGCCAAAAGCTCTTTCACTGCCCGTATGAGCCCTTCATCCACGAGCTTTTTATCCGCAGCAATAAAGAGCAGCATATTTCTATAAGTGCGCGGGGTAAGCCCACGTTTATTAAGTATTTCTTCGGCTTTTTGCAACGCTTTTGAGTCGTTTGCGCCGGCCATAAAATTATCAGTCGGTTTCAAAATAACCAGGCGGGCGGTCTGTTCGTCGGCCACATCGGCCGAAGAGGCGGGGCAGGCGTGCAAAGCGGCAAGTGGCCCCTCTTTATGCAATTTGCGCAGCCTTTTTTCTATTTCTTCTTCGGCTTCGGCTTGTTTTACCTGGGCAGCCCGGTCGTTGGCTGTTTTGCGCAGGGTCGGGCGAGTGTCGTACCAATAGCGCGTGCCCTCTTGATTGGAGTAAAGATAAGTGAGAGAACAACGCAGCGTATTAAGCGCGTCGTTGAATTCCGCTATATTTTCACCAGGTTGCACAACACCAAGGCGAATGTGCGCCGCTTCTATGCCGCGGATATTTTGGCCGCGGGCGGTGGGAGCGCTACCCAGTAAAATGGTGCGGGCCACGCGGCGGGCGGCCATTCTTTGTCCATGACGTTTGCCGTCCAGACTATAGGGGGAGGAGCGTTTGCCATCCACTTCGGAATCGATAATGGCATTCCAGGTTTCTGGCAGATAACGCACCAATTCTTCTTTTACCAGCGGGATATTAAGCGGCAAAGAGCCGGGCATAATCATGGCTCCGGCGTCGCCGGCCATCCATAGTTCGTGGATAACGGCGGCCATCAGGCGCAAAACGCCGCGGGTGCGCTGAAAATGTTCCAAAGTGGCCCATTCTTCATAGAGGCGGTCAAAAATCTCCGGGTGAATGGGGTAGCAGGAGATGAGGCGTTTTTTATAATCCAGTTCGCGGCAGTCAATGGGAAAATCGCTCTGATTTTCTTTATACATGCGGCTAAAGGCGCTGCAAACCGCTTCGCGCTCCTCCTCTTTTTGGCAATCGAGAAAGAGGCGGCGGCGCACAATTTCAAAGCCTTCGCTGGCGGCCACCGGTTTCCATATAGATTCTTTGCGCCCAAAGGTGTGCTCAATGGCTTCCAGGGCTTTTTGCCCGGCTTCGCCGCCGATTTCCACTGCCGATTCGGGAATGGAAGCCACTACCATGCTGTTCTTGCTGGCACTGGCCGCTTCGGTTATCTCCTGAATAAAGGTGATAAAATTATCAAAAGATCCGGCCGGCAGGCCGCTTATACCATAGATTTTGCGGGCATAAGCCACCAGTTCGTCCAGCAGAATGAGGCAGGGGCCGCAGGCATCAAAGAGGTTTTTGAGTGCTTCGCTACCGGGCGAGACGCCCTTTTTATCGGCCTCTTTTACATAATCGTAAAGGGCGGGCTTACCGGCGGCCTGGGCGAGTTGGGCGGCCATTTCGCCCCAAATAGTGTTAATGGTAATACCCGGCATATTAGCCGGCCTTTTGGCGCGCGAAGGGTCAAGCGCGGTGCCCACCAGCACCGCCACGCGGACAGAGGGCAATTCGCTTATCCCAGCTTCATCCAGAAGCGCTTTTAAATTGGGTATTTTATCCGGCGCCACCGTAGCTCTTGCCAGGTGGTAAAGCGCCAAAAGGCTATGGGTTTTGCCGCCGCCGAAAGCGGTTTTGAGCTGCAAAACCGGCTCGCCATTTTCTTCTTTAAAGCGCCTTATTGCCTGTAATAAAAGGCCTTTCATGCCGGCGGTGATGTAGGTGCGGGCAAAAAATTCCACCGGGTCTTTGTATTCTATAGCGCCTTCGCCGCGCACCACCTGAGCGAGGTCAGCCGCAAATTCGGCATTTAAATAGCGGCCCTCGGCCACATCGGGGTGCGGCTCGATAACTGTGCACCAGCTGGGCAGGTTAAGCCCTTTGAAAGTGAGCGGCGCTATATCTTCCTTTGGCGCGGCGGGAGCGGGAGCCGGCACTTTGGCGCCGGCAAGAGACCCTTCACTATTGCCGTAACGCAGCTCGCGCAGAAGAGCGCGGATTTCTTCGGCGGCCGGCAGTTCGCTAATGCCGCTCAAAAGGCGGGCCATGGTGTCGAGATGGCGCTCGGCATCTTCTTTGGGCATATCTTGAGTGCCCTTATGGGCCACCGTGTTGCGCGCGCCCATGAGCTCTTTGGCCCAGTTGCGGCAATCGGGCGCCAAAAGGCGGCGGAAGAGGCGGCCCCATTCGCGGTCAAAAAGGCGCAGGCAATTAGGCACATCGAGTGCGGCGGTTAGCTCCTCATTGCTTCCCTCGGTCGGCAAATCGCGGCTATGGTCCAAATCATCCAAAAGCTCTTTCCACCAGGCCTCCTTATATTCGCGCTTCATTTCAGTGGCGATATATTCGGCCATTTTGTGGTGAAGGATACGAAAAGCCTTTTGCACATATTCAATATTTTCTGCCATTTAGCTCACCCACTCAGCACTTTGTATTCTATAGAAAGCGTTTACAGTTTTCTTGAACATCCGATTAACTTACTTAAAACTTACTTAAAACTTACTTAAAACTTACTTAAAACTTACTTAAAACTTACTTAAAACTTACTTTCTCAAAAACCATGTCACAGCACTAGTTTTCCCGCATGAGTCAATAGTTTTATCGTTAGTTTTCATTATTTGCAATAAATTTGATAACTTTCGTTTTTTTTGAGCGCTGGTCTTTACTCCAGGAAGAAGGTCTTCTACTACACTATATATCTCTTTCATGGTCGCTTTCCCGGCTTTTTCCAGATACTTAATGATAAAGAGTTTGCATTTTTCATCACCCATTCCACTGTTCTTTATATAATCCTTGGTGTCCCCAACAGCATTAGCAATACTATATGCCACAAATATATTGGGATATCGCCCTTCAACAAGTCCAGCTTTTTTGAGACGTACATAGTCCTCACGCAAAATGGCTTCCTTCTTCTGAATCTTGTCTAATAGGAATACTGTTTGAATGTCCAATTTGCGGTAAACATTTAGTAATTGTGTATAATTACTATCAAGTATCTTTCCATACACAGTCACTTTTACACGATTTGGTTCGGATAAATCATAGCTTGGTAATGGGAAATAGCGCTCACGTTGTATATTGAACATGGTAGGAATCCCAATGGCATTTGAGTCAATCATATACAGATTGACCATGGCATTACAAAGGAATGCGTTGCGGTAATATGGTGGCTTGTAACCTGGTTCTAAAGCCCGTTCAATGGTCTCAGGAATAAAATGTCCTTCATTTATAAATACCAGGCAATTTTCAAACTCTTCCAGGTTGATTTTACCCCTTAGTGTATAATCCTGATGAGCGATGCAATTATGCAGAAGCTCTTTGATTAGATTAGGATTATACATATCAACTTCATCGGGAAATAGTGTTTGCTGCCCGGCAATATAGCGGTATTTTACATTGCGAATATGTTTAAATACCTCATCAACAGCCAGGAGAAACGGAGTATCAAAGTGCTCATAGGTTTTAATCCGACCATCGGAATTATAGAGCGACCATGTAATACGAGGTATAAAACCGTCAAAATAATTTTTGGCGTATTCACCGCCAAGCAAAATCAAGGCTGTGCGAGTAATCTTGCCATCAAGTAAAATACCGGCTTTGTTTAAAAGAGAAATATCATCAAGACCACTCAAGTATGCCGAATCTTTACCACGGTTGCTTTCGTGCTTAATAAATAGCTCCCTAGCGCGCCTAACAGCCAGCGGATCAAGAACATCAAAATTGGCCTCAGCAACTATTTCCTTCGACCAATCGTAGCCAATTTGATGACGTATTTCGTCCATTTTATTAAGTGGCAATGGTTCCAAAGAGTCACCGACACGGGAATAAGCCATATCGTTCCAAGTGGTTGGGATACCAGGTACAGCTGGCGGAATTTGGAACATAATAACCCGTTTGCCTGATACAGTTAACGTATATATTTCGAGGAATGTTAGCGCCTGGTTGGTTTTGTCTTTGATTTCTTTTTTCAAACTATGCAGTGACTTCTCATCATTTCTAAAGTTTGAGCCAACAATACTCATGTTATTATCTACGCCAAATATTAACCATGCCTCTTGTTTCTTATGTAGATTGGCTTCATTACTTAGAGCTGAGAAATACTGGCCAATATCATTAAAATGGTAATTATTTCTCGCTTCTTTTACTTCGATAACCTCGTTTTCCGGATGCTTAAGCAAGCTACTGAGTACAGCATTCAGTTCAGATGGATTATAAATCATGGCTCTCGTTTTCCCTTACTCCAAAAAGCTCATCTGCTCCGGCCGCCCCATTTTGAGCTCGGCCGCCCGGGCCTGGATATCTGGCCAGGAAACCACCAAAGCATTGTAAGCATAGGCCTCTTGGGTCCACTTTTTGCGCTCGGCGATGGTATAGAGGCGATAAGCCAAATCCTTGGCCAGTTCGCCGGTGGTGCTGCCAGGCATAGCGGCCAGCGCTCTGGCCGTGCCATCTATGCCCCCTTTTTCCATCTTATAGGTGAGCCCCTGGCAAAGGAGCCAGAGGCTTTCTTCCGGGCGCAATTTTTCGGGCAATTCGCTGCGCTCTTTAAGGCGCACCAGCCCGTTTTTGGCCTCGATTATCCCCAGCTTGTCCATGGTGGCCACGGCCGTATTTTTGGCAGTGGCCAGGGTGTTGGCATCGCCAAATTTCATATCATTAAAGGCCACTTGGGCATAAAGCTCAACACAAAAACGGCTGATATTGTCCAGTTCGCTATCCTGCTCGTTAAAGTAAAGATCCACCTCCTGATTTATCACTTTTAGGGCGCTCCGCACATTCATGGGGGTGCCGTCGGCTTCCAAAACTCCGCTATACTTAGAATAAATGCCCATGCCCGGGCCAATGGCACTTTGGGCCAAATCCACAGGGGCGATGTTGCTGTTTTTGAGTTTAGAGAGAGCCGGGCGCAGCTCGCGGCGCAGTTCGTTGACAAAGTTGCGGCGCGTGCAGATGGGGGCAGTAGGCGAGCGCTTGCGGCAGACCAGGACGATGGAGGAGGCGAGAGCATTAGTGCCATTCCCGATCGTTCTACCCGGTTTTTCTGTACGCATGGGCCAAGTACCAGTAATAGTAAAACCAGCACTTATAATAGCTGTTAGCATTGTTTCCCAACCAGAAGAAGCAGTGCCATTAATTACCTCATCGTTCTGCTTATAAGCATAATAAATGGTTACCGGAATATCTTCTCTGGCATATTTATAAAGCTGTTTGCAAGTAGCTAACATGCCGTTTTCAAAGAAGGTTTTGGCTTTTTCTGTACTGCCGTCATGCCTATAAGGAGTGGCTATTAATTCTTCGGCTTTGGGCACCAGCATTGTTTTAAATAGCTCTGGGTAAATTTTATTTAAACTACGTCTTAGCCAAACATAGAAATAATCTGATAAATCAGCATAACCAATATTGTCATAGTAAGGCGGATCGGTAGAAATTATAATATTTCTTAAATTACAATTACTTTGAGCATCATATTGAATAGCTATTCCATTTGAAGTTGTTGGCAAAAGCCCAATACATTCAGTAACCCATTCAAGCATATTATCAAAACACCCAGACGAATTAGAAAATGGGTTACCTTCGGCATAATCCCAAACCATAGGAATAGCCTGGCGGCCAAAAGTATTTCTTATTCCATCGCGTGGAGGATTCCACGAACAAATTGCTGAATGATAATCAGCCATTTTATCAACCAAGAACCCCAAATACACCCCCACCGCCTGCCCATATTCCTGGGCATCCGCCCGCCCAAGGGCCTTAGCATCTTCTGCGGCCTGCTCCTGGGCAGCGGCCACTAGGTCGCTAAAGGTGGTGAGGGCGGTGAGCTGGCGGTTGGTGAATAAATCCGCATAATTAGCCATTCCAAAAGCGGGCGGACTAAACCAGCGCGGATTTTCCGGCATTGGTCCATCTGGATATTCCTTGGGTTTATCAACCTTAGCTGCCGCCAGTTGCTCGCTATCAGGCGACAAATAAACACGCCCGCGTTTTCCTTCGGCCACCACCGCCATAAGCTGGCTGCCGATTTTGTGAGCTTTTCCTGCGTTTTTTACATATTCATCAAGAGTTACTTCACCGCAACAAGGACACTTAAAAGCCGCTCCGCGACTCTGTTTAAATGATTCATATTCTTTGGGACAAATTCCGCTTTGCACTTCAAAACGCACTTGTTTTTTATCGGGAATGGGTTTTACCCAAGCTTCGTTTCCTTTTTTTTTCGATAAGATAAATGAGCTGGCCAGTGGCATCTCGCAGCCGCAGGCCGGGTTGGGGCATTTCACCGTGCGGGCCCAAATCCAGGCAATAACTGTGGCTTCCCCGCCGCCCTGGCTGGCCGGCAATTTTACCTTGGGGTAAAGGTGGCCAATTTGCTCAAAAGCCTTTTTTTTCATCCGCTCGCCATAATAGCGCACATCTTCGGCGAGGCCGGCGGCGCCCGGATAGCCGCTCTCATTAAAGTCGAGCTTGCGCCTGGCCTCCGGATTTACCGGGGCCAAAGAGGCAAAGCGCGGCGGAATTTCAATCATGGCTTTATTTATCATCACCGCCACCGGGTTTAAATCGTGAGCATGAGCCGTAAGCCCCAGGCGCTGCGCCTCCAGCGGAATGGCGCCGCCGCCGGCAAAGGGGTCTAAGAGGGCCGGGATATCACCGCCAAGAGATTTTTCTATCTCGGCTTTAGCTGCATTTAACACCTTGTCATTATTGGAATTTTCCCATTCAACCAGCTCTTCCAGTATTTTAAAGAGGCGATCTCTTTCAGCATTTTGCTCTTCTTCGCTCTTAAAGAGCTCCGGGTGGGCAGAAGGGTCATCCACCAGGGAGGCCCAAATCACTGCCCGGGCTGCTGCCAATGGGCGCCGGGCCCACCAGAGATGGAGTGTTGAGGGGTGACCGTGGCGGATGGACTTTTCCCGCGCCGCTTCGGCATTTATCTTTTCCAGTGGCAGGGCCACCTCGATGAGTTTTTTAGCCATGATGTCGCTTCCTCTCAGAGAATAGCTCTAAGCAGCGGCAATATATAAGCTCCAAGCTATTTCGACAAGGGTGTTCAATAAGTCGTTGTCGGGCAGAAACAAAGAGTTTATAATCACTTGCCATTTTGGGAGGTAGCGGCATGATAAACAGCCTCACAGTAAAAAACTTCCGCGGAATTAAGCAGTTAGAGTTACCGGAGTTGGCACCGTTCACCCTTCTTACCGGGCGTAACAACGTTGGAAAAAGTTCTATCCTGGAAGCCATTTTCCTTTTTATCGGGCACACCGATGTTGAAATATTCAGCAAACTAAATCTTTTTCGCGGCATAGGGACCTTCATGCATCCTTCAGCGATATGGGATCCGCTATTTTATGGCCTGGATTCCGATAGTATGCTGGAAATTGCCATGTCTTTCGATGAAAAACAATCTAGCCTTAGCTATGAAAGAGACGACAATTACATTCCGGCCGATAAAAACCCCGCTATACAAAACGCTTATAGCCAATTTTCAGCCGGAACCAGATCAACATACACCCTTAAATTCAATTTTAAAAACGGCGCTGATTACACAGAAGAAGGCGCTTTTTCCATTAACGATACCGGCTTTTTGCGCAATATAGTGACCAACCGCCCCAATAATCAAATCCGCTATTTACCAGGTACCCATTTTATTAATTGGAATACTATGCAGGATCCTTTTATAGTCAATGCCATTGGCAGCTTGGAATTAAAAGGGCAAAAGCCGGATATTGTTAAAGCCTTGCAAATTATTGAACCCAATCTTAGCGATATTATTACTATTTCCAATCAAGGCCATGTGCAGCTTTATGCCAAAATTTCCAGCCAGATTTTGCCTTTAAAATTGGCAGGTTATGGCTTAAATCGCTTGCTGCTCTTCATTTTGGCTATTCTTAACACTCCAAACTCTGTTGTTTTGATTGATGAGTTTGGGGCCGGAATACACTATAGTTCTTTGCCCAAATGCTGGCAGGTGGCTCTGGCTGTTGCCCGGGAAAACAACTGCCAAATTATTGCCACCACTCATAGTTATGAATGTCTGCAAAGCGCTTTGGCCGGCATTGAGGCGGCCAACTTGCAAGATGATTTCTGTCTTTACCGTATCGAGCGCCAAAATGAAGAAAACCGCGCTTTTCGTTATAACGGCGAATTAGCTCGTTTTGCTGTCGATTCCAATATGGAGGTGCGCTAATGGCGCCGGTTAAGCAGGAGATACACGCTGGTATGCAGCATCTGCTGCTTTGTGAAGGATTGGATGCCCAAAATTTTTTAATCTACTACCTTAATAGTTCTGTTTTTTCGTCATACAGCGCTTTGCAACAAACTGTCCAGGTGGTGGATTTTGGCGGCATCAGGCAACTTTCCACGGCAATCAATGCCTGGAAAAACATGGAAGGATTTGAAAACATTAAATCTCTACTGGTTATCCGCGATGCCGAAGCAAGTGCTACCGATGCCGCGCAAAGTGTGAAGGATGCTTTTAAAAAGGCCGCTCTCCCGCCGCCTGATGGTCCTAATTCCCTCTTTAAAGGCTCTGCCATATCCACAGGATTTACCCTCTTCCCTTCTTGCGATAAGCTCCCGCAAAATGGCACACTGGAAGACTTATGTCTTAATATTCTTCAAGAAAAAGAAAGCAGGATATTAGAAGAAATAGAAGTCTTTATGAATAAGCTTGGGCAGGAAAAACTGAGAGAATTTCCTCACAGATTTAAAACTAAATTGCACACATATTTTTCCCTCACCGATAAGTATGTCTCATTAAAAATCGGTGAAGCGGCCAAGGCCGGAGCTTTTGATTGGACCTCGCCAAAACTTAATTCGCTGCGTGATTTTTTAATAAGCATAGTGCAGGATTAATAGCCTCATTCTTTATAAACCACCTCGGCGTTAGCCATCAAAACAGCAATATCATAATTTACGCTGGTGGCGGCAAACTCCGGCGCGGTTTTAAAAGGCTTTTTTAAATAGGTGGTTCTGCTTTTATCGCCCTCCACTTCCACAATAGCCAAAATAAAGTCTTTACCTTTGTTTAAAGCGCAGGAAATTTCATTTTTCGTTACTGTCACCGTACTGGCTCCTTTTATCCGGCTCTTCACTTCTATAAAACGCAGACTCGCCCCGTCATCTTCTCGTAATTCTTGGGGAATTTCCGATTCTATATCATAGCCCACCTTTTCGCCGCTCACATCTTTGGGGCTAAAGCCCAGGCGGCGCTCAATATCCATAACCGCTTTCATGCCGGCATATTCCACCGCTTGCCTGTCTCCCAGGCTAAAGGTATCTGGCGCACTTTTAGGCATAAGTTCCGCCAAAAGACCTTTGGGAATTACCAGCGAACCGCCGATAATGCGCGGCGGCAAAGTGCTTATTCGCCGTTCGGCAGCTATTTCATTAAGGCGGGCATTAAGCCGATTTTGCAATTCATCGGCCCGCCGTGCGGCATTGGCGGCCGTGAGGCGCTGATTACCTTTGCCCTCTGCCTCTTGCTTTTGAAGCTCGCCGGCTCTATAGTCCCAATATCGTATTTCCATCTCCAGGCGCTCTTTTACCGCTTTTTCTATTTTATCCAGCATTTTTAGCTTATGCGCTTTTACCCGGGCATAATGGGCCGGCATAATTTGGGTAACGGCATAAGTCTCGGCCCGTTCTTCCACCCCGTGCGCAAGCCACTCCTGCTTTTTTATATAAGCATATACCGGCTCTTTTTCTTCTTCTTTTAGCGCCCGATAATCCAGATAAGGCGCATAGCCGCCACTTACGGCTGTGCCGTCTTTTTTTAATTCCGCAAAGTGCATATTTTTAGAAATAACGCGCTTCGGGCCGCTCGGTAAAGAAAGGCCGTCCTGAATGGTATCTTCAATATAAAAGAGGAGGCGCTCCTCCAGGCCAAAATCGTTTTCGTCCACAAAAACGGTGCCTTGCTTTAAAAGCGCGCCATAGCGCTCCAGGAGTACGGCGCTGGTCGCCTCCAAAAGCGGATGGCCGGGGCAGATAAATTCGGCCGGCACCCGGCCGGGAATATTCAGCTTATCCTTTTCAAAGGCAATACGCTCATATCTTTTAGTTATCGTTTTTCCGAAACCTGTTATTTTATCGCTATTTATAATAGCAGCCGGCACCGAGGTAATTTCATAGCGGCCGTCTTCGCGCTGATGAATGCTCCCGCCCAGCTTTTGCAAAGCGGCCCTAAAATAGGCCTCTATAAAATAGGGCTGCAACTTGTGGGCTTCAATGCGCTCCATCTCGGCGCGGATAGCCTGCACTTTGGAGAGATCCATCGTGTCTTCGGTGAGCGCGTTTTCGGCAATAAGCGCGCTAAACTTTTCTTTGCTCATCGAGCTATCCACTACTTGCTGGAGGCGCTCGCGCACCTTGGGGTCATTGCCGTAGCGAATGGCCTCAATCAAGAGTTCTTTCAGCGGGCGATTATCAAACTTTATATTGCCCAGGATATCAAAGACTTTGCCGCCAAGAGCATTTCTCTCCTCTTCCAGCTTTTCTAAAAGTCTTTTAAAAACCATGCCTTCCCGCGTTTCCGGCGACACCAGATTCCACAGGTGGCACACCTCAGTTTGGCCGATGCGGTGAATGCGCCCAAAGCGCTGTTCCAGGCGGTTGGGATTCCAGGGCAGGTCATAATTAATCATGAGGTGGGCCCGTTGCAGGTTGATACCCTCACCGGCAGCATCGGTGGCAATTAAAATACGCACCTCTTTATCCTGTTTAAAACGCTCTTCCACCCGGTGCCGTTCTTCCCGCAGCATGCTGCCGTGAATGGCCACCACTGCCTCCTCGCGGCCGAAAAGGGTGCGTATTTTGGTGGCAAGATAATTTAGCGTATCTCTATGCTCGGTAAAAATAATGAGTTTTTCACGCTGACCGTCGGGGTCAAACATATATTTTTCGTCCTGGAGCAGGCGCGAAAGCTCTTCCCACTTGCGATCCTCACCGCTAAAGCGCACTTCTTGGGCCAGCTTTTCCAGCTTTTTCAGCCTGGCTATTTCCGCTTCCATTTCCTGAATGCTAGCGGCCGCCGAAGCTTTTACAGCTATATTTTCCTGCGCCTCTTCCAGCTCTTCCGGGGTAAAATCTTCTTCGTCGTAATCATCATCCAGGTAATCATCAGGAAGAGCGCGCGCGGGCTGATATTCTTCAACCGCCCGGCCCAGCTTTTCTTCTTTAAGGCGACTTTCCAAGCGTTCGCGCCGCCTCTTAAGCGACTCATAAATAGCTTCCGGCGAAGAGGCCAGGCGCCTTTGCAAAATGGTTAAAGCAAAACCAACGGTAGTTTTCCGCCCTTTTGAGAGTTTATCGGCGCGGTCAAACTCGTGGCGCACATATTCTGTAACTTCGCGGTATAGCTCGGCTTCCCCAGGCGATAAATCATAATTCACCGTGTAGGCCCGGCGCTCCGGAAAGAGCGGGCGGCCATCGAATTTTAAGAGATCTTCTTTTACCAGGCGGCGCATAATATCGGAAACATCCATCTTCTGCGCGCTGGAACGCTTTACCCCTTCAAAGCGATCGGGATCAATAAGGGATAAAAAGAGCTGAAAATCCGCCTCCTTACCATTGTGTGGTGTGGCTGTTAAGAGCAAAAAATGGCGGGTGATATTGGAAAGCATTTTTCCCAGCAAAAAGCGCTTGGTATATTTTACCTCATCGCCGCTTATGCTGGCGGCCATCTTGTGGGCTTCATCCACCACAATTAGGTCCCATTCCGTCTCTTTTAATTTTTGCTGCAAATTTTCGTTCCTGGCCAGTTTATCCAGGCGGGCAATGCAAAAATTTATTTCACTAAAGGCGTTTCCGCTCACCGCCGCCTCTAGGCGGTCATTAGTAAGTATTTCAAATTTAAGATGAAATTTATTAAACATCTCATCTTGCCACTGTTCGGAAAGGCTGCCCGGCGAAACAATAAGACAGCGCTTTAAATCGCCGCGCACAATAAGTTCTTTGAGCAAGAGGCCGGTCATAATCGTTTTACCGGCGCCGGGATCATCGGCCAGAATATAGCGCAGTGGCAGGCGCGGCAGCATTTCCTGATAAACGGCGGAAATCTGGTGCGGCAGCGGCTCCACCGAGGAGGTATGCACCGCTAGATAAGGGTCAAAAAGATGAGCTAATTTAATACGATAGGCCTCGGAAACCAGGCGCATAATATCGCCGTCGGCACTAAAAGACCAAGGCAAATTATCCTTTTCCAGGGTGAGGCCGGCTTCATGCTCGCGATAGAGCATTTGATTACCCAGTTCGCCCAAGTTGTCTTTATAAGTAACTTCGAGCGCCGCATCGCCAAAGCGCTTAATAGACAATATTTCGGCAATATTATCACCGTTTAAAAGGCCTTTTACTCTGCTGCCGACAGTTAATTCTTCCAAACGGGCCATCTTATCCTCCGCACCCTGCCAAAAGCCCCGCCATGCTAGCACAGGCCGGGCCATTCTTAAAGTGGGAGCTTATAATTTGGTTAAAAGGGATATTTTGTTAAATTATAGGGCTCTAAGCCCCGCTGCAGGTGACCTGGTGAGCAAACGAAAGTAGCGGAGGTTTCCCCCAAAAAAAGAAAAAACAGAATAAAATCAAAGAAAGATTCGTAAGAAACGGGCCCACGCCCTTCGGCAAGAAGTCAAGTTGAGAGGGAAAAATTGAAAACCGGCTTTTCTCTCCGCTTGGGAGATAGTGATTATTCAATAATATCGCCTGATTGTCGGGGGTGAGGTCAGAGGTAGAGAGCCAAAAAGTTTTAACCGACGGCCTAGGCCTCCATTTTCTGGAGCTCACAAAATTAAAAGATTGTGTTAACATGGATAAAGAGCTGCGAGAGTGGCTTAATTTCTTCCATCATGGGCATGAGGAGGATTACATGGTTAGCGGAGCAAGTGCGGCAGTCGTTAAAGCCAATAACTGGTTCGCAAATTTTAAGGATGATGATTATATGTCCAGCCAGGCGTTTTTACGGGCCAAGAACTTACGTGACCAAGCGGCTATTCGCAAGGCCGCCTTGGAAGATGGTCGTGAGGAAGGCCGAGCAGAAGGGCGAGCAGAAGGCCGAGCAGAAGGCCGAGCAGAAGGCCGAGCAGAAGGGCGAGCAGAAGAAAAAGTGCTTTTGGCCAAAAAATTCATGGCTCTCGGCCACAGTAAAGAAGAAGCCGCGAAATTTGCGGAAATTGATGTGAAATTGCTTGATTAGTCAGTAATAATTGCCCAGCAAGCCGAATCCGGGCGGGATGCCGGGGAGATGGCCCTTTACTGCCCTAAAGTGAGCATCCGCTGGAACTCATCGGGATTGGTGGCCGCCAGTTTGGCCACCTCAAGCGAAATTTGTTTTTGCCTATAGAGAATGAGCACATGGTCGTCAAAAGTCTGCATACCGTAGAGCTCGCGGCCTTGGTGGATATGCTGCGGCAATTCCGCTAGTTTTTCCGGATTTCTGATGCACTCCTGAATAGAGCGGGTGGAGCGCAAAATTTCCACCGCCGGCACGCGGCTCTTGCCGTCGATATGCGGCAAAAGGCGCAGAGAAACAATAGCTTTTAAACTCTCGGCCAAACGCAGCCGGGCCGATTCATGGTCGCCGGTGGGAAAGAGGCCGATAAAGCGTTGCACGGTGCGGATGGTATCCGGTGTGTGAATGGCGCTGATGACCAGGTGGCCGGTCTCCGCCCCTTTCAGGCAAATATCGGCTGTTTCGGCATCGCGGATTTCGCCCAGCATGATGACATCGGGATCCTGGCGCATAGCCGAAACAATGGCTTGGCGGTAACTCGCCGTATCGGAACCCACTTCGCGCTGGA
>JAEEML010000084.1 GCA_016283195.1 Deltaproteobacteria bacterium
CGGCGGAAGAAGGGGTGTGGGGAAAAGTGGAGATTTTCGCCTCGAGTACCCTACACTGGAATTTGACATTTTCACGATAGCCTTTCTGTACGCTGCGTGAAAGACTAATCTCTTTATCACCCAGCCCCCTTCCTCCTCTGGAGAGAAGAAACTTTAGTGCCGTTTATTTCCCTGCCTCTGGATGAAAAAAGGCCCCACATTTGCGATCTTCCCGCCCGCCTATTTTTCTTTGCAAGCAGTCGCATTTTTTATAAAATACCGCCGGCCCGGTAAGTGGGCCCATTTGCCATCTTGGAGTAACAACAAAATGAAATATTCTCTCATGCACCCTTGCGCCTGGCTATTTATGGCCATTTGTCTCTTCTTCAGCCTGCCCGCCTGTGCCACCCGCACTCCCACCGACAAACGGCCCGAAGCGGCGGTTAAAGGCGAGACCAAGGTACTGGTGGCCTATATGACCTGGTCCGGCCATTTGCGCACTCTGGCCGAATGGGTAGCCGATGAAAGCAAAGGCGAGCTTTTTCGCATTCTCACGGTGAACCCTTATCCCGAAAGTTATACAGAAGCCATTATGCGCTCCAAAGAAGAGCTGAATAACAACACCCTGCCGGAGCTGGCAACGCATATCCCTCCGGAAATTATGGCCAAATATAACACCATATATATTGGCTTTCCCATTTGGTGGTACGATGTGCCCATGCCGGTGCGCACTTTTGCCAAAGAATATGATTTTGCCGGTAAAAAGATTATTCCCTTCTTTTCGCACCAGGGAACTTCCGACGGCGGCCAAAGCGCTAAAACACTCAAAGCCATCTTTCCCAAATCAGAGGTGGTTAGCGATATGTTATCGATTCGCGGCACCAAGGCCAAGGATTCAGAAGCCGCAGTGCGGGCGTGGGTGAAAAAGCAGAAGTAAAGGTGCCCTAACCCATTTTCCCTCTGATCCGCGCGCACCTTTTCCAAATTAAGAATGGCATTTTCTACTAAGCAAAACCGGTAAAATTACCAGAAACGCTTAATAGAAGAGCTTTTTTATTGAGCGGTTTTGGTGGCTAAACTCGGCTGCTTCTTCTTTGCTATGGCCAAGAGCCATGAATTTTTTAGCTAGGTCCAGAGCTTTTTTTAAACTGCCTTCGGTCCAGTTTTTATGGGCAACGGCATCAAAGCTCGATTTTATATCCATTTCCGCCATTTCCTGCTGAAATTGTCTGATCCAGCGCACGCGATCGCCGCTTATATAAGAAAGTGCTGCTTCGGCTGCCATAATGCCCTCCTCTTTTTGCCCTCACCCCCACAATTATTGAGAATTATTACAAATTCCCCTCTAAATTTGTGAAAAAGGAGAAGGGGGCCGCGTGCGGCAGGGTGAGGGAGTAAGTGATGGTAATTTGGTAATATTGCTAAGTTTCTTGCGTGAAGCCATTGAGTCCAAAAACACGGCAAATATTTTAGCACACCTAGGGCATGGCGGCCAAAAGGGAAGATAGTAGAAATTGGTAAAACTTAATGGGCTTTTTGGGTACCTGCCTGCCGTGCCCCTAAATTATATAGTTCAAATTTCGCTTCTGGCTTTTCTCCTGGGAGGAAAACCGCCGCTCACGGCTTCGCCTGCCGCTCTTGTTTTTCCTCCCAGGCACCTACCTTTTCTCCGGCTCCGACTCAAGGGAATGCGTTCCCTTAAGAATCCTCGCAGGGGACCCGTTTTCCATGCACTGGGTAAAAAGCCTGCTTTGCCGTTAGACCGGCAAGTATGGCATGGGGAGCGGCGCAACTTGGGGCAAATTGGCGCCCGCCGCAGGCGGATGGTTGCAGATTTTCGGCAAACTCAATTTGCCGGTAGCTTTTTTATTTCCTTAATATTTTCCAAAAACAAATCAAAATCGCTCTTTAAATTAGCCAGCTCGTTAGCGCGAAAAATCTCATATTCTTTTTCGGCTTTTTGCATGGTAAAGCCCTTTTGGATATATTCGTGCAAGCGGAGAGTGGCCCAGCGCCGGAAGCGCACAGCAACCTCGGACTGAACACGGTAGCCAATGGCAATGATTACATCAAGGTTGTAATGATCTAATTCGCGCCTGACCTGACGTTTTCCCTCTTGCTGAACTATAAAGAATTTCTTTACAGTTGCCTCACGTGGGAGCTCATTATCGTTGTAAATATTTTCAATATGCTGCCCTATATTCTGGCGGGTAGTATTATAAATTTCAGCCAGCTGAACAGCTGTCACCCATACATTTTCATCGGCAAAACGCACGAAAACATTAGTCTTTCCATTTTCATCGCTATAAAGCAGTATCTGATTTTTATCGTCTTTCATCTGCCCTTCCTTTACGACCAGTGCCGCAGGCGCAACTCTAGCACGCCTGACCATTTTTGACGATAAAAACCTGGGCAGGAGCCCCGGCTAAGCCAGAGCTCAGTGAGCAAGTAATCGTCATTTTCTCCTTGCCTGCCATTTTGGGCCATGTTATCATTAGCGCTGTTTTTATTGGCCTTTTAGGGGTATATATGTTCTGTTCTGTTCTGTTCTGTTCTGTTCTGTTCTGTTCTGTTCTGTTCTGTTCTGTTCTGTTCTGTTCAGTCGCTTTATTTAAGTGTAGCACATATCTAAAATTTTATCAAGACAAAATTTGCAGTTTTCTCAATAATTTTGCATATTTTTTGCATCATTACGGTATTTTTTGCTCACCTAGGAGGTTTATCATGGGCAATTTTGTAAAAATCTATCTCTTTATTTCTGCTCTTTCTCTCTGTGCTTGCGGCGGCCATCAATTGCGCGTTAAAGCCGCGGCCGAAGCTAGCAGCTATGCCACCGCTGCCCTGCCGCTCATTTACCATTTAAGTCAGCAATAATTTCCCAATAGCCACCTTTTTTGGGGCCAATATGTTGAATAATGTTTTTATCCTTGAGCCGCTTTATTTGCCACTCTACCCCTTTTTCGCTGATGGAGAGTTTTCTTGCGAGTTCTGCAGTGGAATTCCGGGGATTTTGCCTTAGTAAATCGAGAATTTTTTGCTTCGTCTTCTCGTTTTCTACCCTAGTTTCCTCGTTTTCTACCCTAGTTTCCTCGTTTTCTACCCTAGTTTCTTCGTTTTCTACCCTAGTTTCCTCGTTTTCTACCCTAGTTTCTTCGTTTTCTACCCTAGTTTCTTCGTTTTCTACCCTAGTTTCTTCTTGGCGAGCCGAAATATTGGCTAGGGTATTTAGTAAAACTGTTGTTTTAAAAACATCACCTTCTTCTAAAAGTGGTTCTGTAGCGGAATAGATTTTCGTGAATTTATAAAGATTTCTCACTCCGGAGCCAAGGGTATCATAGTCCGGAGTTCCATTATACCTGGGTGGGGGTGGAGTGAAATATTAGATTTCAAATAACCCCAGCGATTTCAAATACTCATATGTTCCGTTATAAAATTCGGGAAGTCTTGTCGGATCCTCTGGGAAACCTTCTGGTGTCTTATTAAAATTACCTTCAGGAACGCAAATGATTAAGCCTTGGCGCGCACGCGTAAGCAAGACGCGATAGGCATTGAGCATATACTTTTGGGCCTCTTCGTTCCTTTCAGGATTCCATTTATCCTTGCCATTAAATTTGTAGTACGCCCATTTCCCGTTTTCGCACCTCATATCTGCATCCCACAGGACGCAGGCAAAATCGAGTTCCAGGCCCTGTACCTGAATTTCTGTCGCTGCATCTTCAAGATAATTTGATGATCGAATGTCTGTTTTGTCTTCGAGAAACCAATGAATTGCATTTTCGTCACCTTGGGCAAGAACATTCACGGCCAACGGCTTAAATCGTGCCGCAACTTTTGTTACAAGAATGCCAGTATGCTCGTTTCCCCTAGCTTTTTTTCTGAGCCATTGCCGAGCTACATCCATGTCGCGCGTAAGAATGATTGGGTAATTTCTTTTCCTTATTTCATGACACAAATTTGCAGCATCCGCATTGAACGCTAAAATCGAATGGACGAAATTGGAAAGTGTCTCCGCGCGAAAAGAGCGCAGGCTGACTGCCAAATGCAACTTATCAGAAAAATTGACATTTTGGTTAAATTTTAAATATTCAGTAACCTTTCCTTCCGCATATTCCGGCTCGGTAAGCTTGTCAGAAATATACACATGCCAATGCTTGAACTTGTCATTCAAGGCGTTAATCCATTCAGAAATTCCCGCTTCTCCGGTATTGATTTCTTGGCCACCTCCAACCAGGCAGACTATTACAGCCCAGTCTTCTCTCTGGTCCAGTGACCAAATCAAAAATTCGGCCTCTGACATCGGAAAGTTGGGCACTTTAAGCTTGTTGCCGTAAGTACCACCGCGCTTGAGATAGTCGGCAATACGTTTCTTTGTCCAACTACGTTGCGCTTCGTCAAAAATAGCAATGTGTTCGACTTCGCCGTAACCAGTTCCATCTTGTTTAATAGCTTTAGTCGGATCAATTTCAAGAACTCCGTTTTCTACAGGATTCTTAATCTTGGCAAGCATATTGTCACGATAGTTGTGGATGACTTGAATAAATTCACTCACTTCACGCTGAGAATCGGTCAGCTTTTTCTTTTCTCCTTTTTCCTTGCATTTACGCCAGTTGTCTCGCGCCAAGGCTTCCTTTAAAACAGCAACCAACGGGCCATTGCCCGAAAGATAGACTGCGCCGTTTTCCTTGTCCCTTACACCATCTTTGTAGGTTTGCTTTACAGCAATATCAAGACCAACAAGTGTTTTCCCGGCACCTGGCACACCAGTTACAAAGCAAATACTCTTGGTCTTTTCTCTTTTGCTCGTTTCTATAACATTAAGGATATAATCAATCGTTTGGTCGGTTGAAACCTTGTCCGCTTCGTGGCGGGTAATATCTTCAACAGAATGATTTTCGTATAATGTCCGCGCGGCTTCGATAATCGTCGGAGTTGGAGAATAGGGGCTTATGAGCCAATCTTTAATAATTCCTGCGTTGGTTGGAGCTCCCGCATGTTCCAAAACTTTTTCCAGGAGCTTTTGAAAGCCCCTATTTTCCGTGACAAGCGGATTGTAAATACCATCATCATAAGCGGAAGGCTTCAATTCCATCGAAGATAAATTATGCTCGGTCGGGATAAGTATGGGAACAATCTTTTTGTCGTGGCTGAACAAATGAAAATTTTTGAGGTCTAGAGCATAGTCCATCACTTGTTCAACATCAGCTTGCAAGGCATCTTTCTGCCCAACTTTAAATTCGAGACAAAATATTATACCGCGAAGAAGTAAGACTACATCTATTCTTTTGCCAAGGCGTGGAATATTGTATTCGAAAATGATTTGTGCGTTTTCATTTTTCCAGGGTTTCAGCACGTTCTGAAGAAATGATATTTCGCCATTCCAAGCGTCTTTTGTTGTGGTCAAAATTTCGCCATGATAATTATCGCACAGTTGACTTAAAATAGTCTTATGCTCTGTTTTCAAAAAATTATTAAATGAGTCCGAGTATAAACACCTTATCATATGGCTGTACCTAATTATGGTATTCCCTAATATCCAAGCTGGGTTGCAAATTTCCTCTACCCTAGTAGCCTGCACTCTCAGCTATGTCTAGGGTCACTACTTGAAAACAGCATAACCGCCTCCGCTAACTTTTTACCTGCTACAAAGGTTGGAAACAAGCACAATCTTATACTGCATAAGCGGCAAAGTAAGATTGATTACTGAGCCCTCCTTTGCGTGATGATAATAGGGCAGACTATCAAAATACGATAGCGGGAAGAAAAAAGTTAAAAAAATCATCCATACTTACCCACCGAGCCCCGGGAGCGCAGGGGCAGAGCCCTTACGAATCCACAACCCGCCCACTATTCTGCCTACCGAGCCCCGGCTAAGCCAGAGGCAGCCTTTCCATACCCGGTCTCAAGTATGGCCTCTGGCTTTTAAGGCAAACCAGAAGAGTATGATTTTGTAACATGCCATAAATAAAGCCATTTTTATAGAATACTCGGGTTCCAAGGGTGTCCCTTGGTCGTGCAAAGGAAGAGGGGATCGGGGAGGAAACATAGCGCTTCGAAAGTAGCGTGGTTCCTCCCCGAAAAAGAAAAAGAAGAAGAAAAACAAGTTAAAAAGTCGAGCAAAAACGGGCATTGCAGTTAAGAAAAGAGAAGAAGAGAACACAAAACACAATCACCTCCTTCCCCGCCCTATCAGGCCGCTAATTCACTCAATCCGCCCACTCCAAATGCTCCCCACCACCTTTTAGGATCCTTCGCTATTTGTTAAAATGGCGAGGGAAATTTTCAATAATTACCACAGATTGAGATGGTGAGGGAATGAAGCCAGAGGCCACCTACGCCGCGCCGCAAATTGTTTTTGAGGTCACAAATTGTGACCTCAAATGTTTGAATTCCATTTTTGCCCTCTATCACCACCTCATGCCTAGCAAATCTATCTGTCAAAAATACTTATAAATACATAGACATATAAGATGGAGCACAATATAGCTTCAACAAAACGCAGAGTTAGATATAGGCAAAAAGCGAACAAAACGCAAGGTTAGGAAGGGGCGAAAAACGCACAAAACGCAGAGTATGGCCCTGCCCTACCCCCACCAGATGCCATGAGAGCTAATATTAAAGGCCGTGCAGGTATTTTACCAGCGAATGGCAGACAAGCCGGTGTCAAGGAAGAAGAAGGCAATTCCCTTATAGCTCCCCCATAAAAATCACATTCACTTCGCTTATCTGCTTTAACTGCACATCATTAGTAAAAAATTCCGTGCAAGCACATTTTATACTGGCAGCCAGTTGCAAAGCATCACCAAGTTTTAGGGCTTTATATTTGGCTCGTAAACGCGCCGCCTGATCTGCAACTGCGCTATCAATCTGCTTACTCGTAAAATGAAGCCGCCGCATAAGATTCCAATAAGTTTCTATTACCGTATTGTTTGCTTCTCTATATGGTTTTACCAGAAATTCGGCATCAGTAATGGCCGAAGTATAAAACTCCGCCTGCTCATCCAGGCCTTTTACAATATAATCAAGTACTTTTTGGGCAAATGGTTCACGATTTTCCAATAGATATATAAAATATAAAACTGTTGGTATCAAAGAAAAGGCGCTTATTCATTATATTCACTGCGTAGTTTTCGCTGATACTCCAGAATATTCTCATCTTGCCAGCAAGTGCTGACTCCCATAAACGATTTTACCAGCGCCAGATTTTCTTCGTGCGAACGTTTTTGATTTTGCTGTTTCTCAATTGCAAGAGAAGTATTCAGAGCACTTAATAGTGCGCGCTGGGCTTCATAAGGCAGAGAAATTACTGCTTTTGTCAAATCTGCCAAAGCTACTTCAGCCATCAAATCACCTCCAACTTTGGCATTATACAGTACTTTCCGGCAAAAATCACTCCCAAACACTAGTACGGCCGCTCCCCTACCCGGCCATGCCTAGGGCGGTGAGGAGCTGGTGAATCTCCTCCAAAGAGAGGTCTAAAGCGGCGCCCACTTGCAGCAAATAGCCGAAATCCACAAGGACGTCGGCACTTATGGCCGCCGCCGGAATCACCACCAAAGGCGCAAGAGCCACGGCCAGTTCGGCTAAAGAGGCGAGTGGC